>JAFUXW010000238.1 GCA_017477035.1 Alphaproteobacteria bacterium
ATAAAAGTTGTATATATAAGGATAAGGTAGAATTTACACTTAATAAAATGTTGAAAATTGAGAATATTGATGCAGATATTTCAAATGGCGGATACGTATATTTTAATAACAAGCCAAGATTAAAGCCTTTTATTAACAAAAAAATGTGCCGTCCGTGGCAAACTTGTTATAAAAACTAAAAATTATCAACATTATACTTGCCAAATTATTTTTTTTAACATAATATCCCTATCAACAAGCCGCGGATGTAATTCAATGGTAGAATAGAAGCTTCCCAAGCTTATAACGGGGGTTCGATTCCCCTCATCCGCTCCAATAAAACCGCCGGAATGGCGGTATTTTTGTATAAAGAATGAGAGAAGTTTCATACAAGGAAAATATATGAAAAAGTTAATTATCTGGGATTTTGACGGGGTCATAGCCGATAGTGAAAAGTTATGGGTTTCCGTATGGTTGGAAACTTTGGAAAAAGAAAAAAACATTACTCTGAGCAACGAAGAAAAGTTAAATTTACTCGTTGGTATTGCCGATAAGAATAAAAAAGAAAATTTGGAAAAATATTTTCCCGAATTGATTTTGGATGATGATTTCATGCAAAAAATCGATGCCGGAGAAATATACAAGGGAACCCGTTATATGCAACCTATTGACGGGGTTGAAGATGTTATGTCCGATAATCGTTTTGCACATTGTATTGCTACCGGAGCAACCAAAGCGCAACACTCTTGGAAAATGACGCAATTTAAGTGGATCGAAAAATATATGTCGCCTGATGACTATTTTACCGTAGATATGGTAGAACACGGTAAACCTGCTCCTGATTTATTTTTTCTGGCCGCAAAAACAAAATCTTATCAACCGGAAAACTGCATTGTGATCGGTGACAGTTTAAATGATTTCAAGGCAGCAAATGCTGCAGGAATGAGAAGCATTGCTTTTGTGGGCGCCGAAGGCAACAACACACCCGAATACAGAGAAAAATGCCAAGCAACCGGAGTTTCAGGCATTTGTTCGACTATGAAAGAAGTAAAGCAATTACTTGGCAAGTTTGTTTAGCCACGCATTGATTTTATTTGATACTTGCGGTTTATATTTTTCTTCAATATTGTTAAAACTCTCGCTTTGCAATATCCGAGCATTTTTTGCCGTATCGTTAAAGTCCTTAAAAAACGAACCATAGTTACTTCCCTGTGTTGAAAACGGCACTACATTTTTATTTGCAAAATCAACTTTACTCAAAAAGCTGTATAAAGCCGGCGCCATAGTATACCACCAAACCGGACCGCCGACAAATATTGTATCGTAATCAGCCACATTCGGCATACTGTCATTTTTAAGTTCTGGATAATTTTTAGAAGTGAGTTCCTGTTTACTTTTCATATAAACTGATGGTGAAGAATACTTTTCAACCGTTTCTATTTCATATAAATCTGCACTGGTTTTTTCTGCGATTTGCATAGCAATATCTTTAGTGTGTCCGCTCAAAGAATAGTAAACCACCAAAACTTTCCCTAAATCAGCCTGCAGAGCAACCTCATTTGTGAAATTATTCATTTCAGCTTTATTCTTTGATTTAACTTTATATAAATGATAAAAACAGGCAACTCCGGCTACTAGAGCTATCAAAGCGACCGAGTATAAAAACATTTTTAGCATATCATATCTCCTTTTTTCAAAAAAATAAGTTCTCAATTGTTTCTTGTCAATGTTAAAATAAATTATTACGGGAATTTAATTTACAAAATAAAAAAATCTTGCAAATCATAAAAAGGAATATTATAAGGATAGCTGTTGAGTTAATTTGTTGCTAACGGGGATATAGCTCAGTTGGGCGCGAGAATAAAAAAATATCCTGAGGACATTTTTTTAACGAGCGGCGAAGGTTGCTTGGGAGAAAGTAAGCGAAAGCGAAGCGCGGCGAACAATATGCAACCGAGTGACCGAGCAACTGAAATTATTATGAAAATAAGTAAAAATATGGGGATATAGCTCAGTTGGGCGCGAGAATAAAAAAATGTCCTGAGGACATTTTTTTAACGAGCGGCGAAGGTTGCTTGGGAGCAAGCAAGCGAGAGCGAAGCGCAGCGAACAATATGCAACCGAGTGACCGAGCAACTGAAATTATTATGAAAATAAGTAAAAATATGGGGATATAGCTCAGTTGGGAGAGCGACAGGTTCGCAATCTGTAGGTCGTCGGTTCGATCCCGATTATCTCCACCAATTTAAGAAAACCGAAGATGCATATCTTCGGTTTTTCGTTTTTTAAATAATCCGCGGTGGAAGCCCAGTTGAGGCAAGGGTTTAAGAGGTGTTGCCTGCGGTATTGTAAGAGCATAAATTTTGATATTTCCACCGCTAAAATATCTTCTAAACGCCGAAATATATACTTTTTAAGGTAGTTGCTTTCAAAATACGCCCAAGAAGTATTTTACAGGCTTTTCGGCTTTTAAACACCAAAAGTTTCGCACTTAATGCTTATTGGTAGGCAGTCATGATATTTCAAACTATTTTTCTGCACCGTTATAAAGTTTCAAATAAATATCACGATAAGGGGCACGTTGACGTCTTTCGGATACCTGTTTTTGCCCGACTTTGGTTGAAGCTTCTTTATATAAAGTCAAGTTTTGTAAGGCTTTCAGCGTATTTCCCGAACCGGCACGCTCTTTGCGAGCATCAGTCATTGTCTTAGCGCACCATGTATCATTCATAGCATGACAATCTTCTGTATATTGTTTAAACAAACCAAACAGATTTTTATTCTGCCGTTGTCCGATATTTTGATATGCTTGTTCCATATCAAAAGCATTTTTGACATTATTTTCGTAGAACTGGTTAAATTCTTTTAGGTTATAGGTTTCTTTGGCTGAATGCGTTAAATCACTGAAAAGTAGTGCTTCGCGGCATTCTTCGGTTTTATAAAATCCGGATTGCTTTTCAAAATCCATGGCATTTAAGGCTAGAGCCAATTTTTTATCCGTCCAAGCTAACAATTCCACTGTTTCCGGAGATAAGCCGACCTGCTGAGTATCAATAGCTTGGATTAAAAGCTGATTACATTCTTTAACCAGCGGCGATATTTGGGAAATCGTCGGTGTTTCCGATTGATTGGCCTGTGTCGCCAACTCATTAAGCCGAGCATTTTCGGTTATCGGCAGTTCCATATTGTTTTGCGACATATTGCTGTAGATGCGCCTTAAAGCATCAATTGTTTTCACATTGGTTCCATCTACGTGTTCATAGTTTTGTAAATCGAAGACCCTATCTCCCCAATTTGGCGTCCGCTGCAGTCTTGTTTGCAAAATCGCTCGATTTTCTTCTGTCGGTGAATCATAATAAGCAATCATACTGCCGATTAAATCATTTATACCAGGAAGACTGTCATGAATTGGATCACGAAAAAAATTTATGTGATAAGCATCTGCACGAATTTGTTCATGCTTTGCTAAATTTCCGGATAGGTTTTCCTGTGTCATTTGCAACAAGTCATTAATTCCACGCGGATTAATCGGCGTTGCATAACATTTATAAAAGAAAGTAGCAATACCGACACCTGCGGCAATACCTTTTTCGCCACATATGCATCCCCACATATTACTGTGAAAACCGAAAATATCATTATGCTTCATTGTTCTCGGCAATATTTTATCAATGCAATTTTGAGTAAATTTTGGTTTATTTGAAAGCTCAGGAAAAAACTCTTTAAATCTACCTACACCATCATATAACTCAATAAAATTCTCGCAATCCCTAGTTTGTTCAATTCCTTGTTCCAAAATAGTAAGTTTGGTTAAGATTGATTGAGGATTTGATTCTTCCACACAACATCTTAAAACAGTTTTTATCGGATAATCTTCTTGATTATTTTCCTTAAATTTATTAACAGCACGCACAATCTTTTGTAAAAATGATTTTTCCGGCAGTGTCTCGTTTTTACCGGTAATTCTATTAGATGCTTCCGTTATTGTCGGCAACATATCCATATATAGAGGTATAGAATCCGGTCTGGGATTAGTTTCAAGCAAAAAATCAATATTTTGTTCTAAGTATTTTAGTTTTTCAGGTTCGGTTGACGCTGATATTGATGCCAACTTTTCTAATAAAGGTGGACACTTATCTTGCAT
>JAFUXW010000239.1 GCA_017477035.1 Alphaproteobacteria bacterium
TGCGGTTACTAAGGAGAACTCATTATTACTGTTTGAACCGAAAACATCTTTTACGTCATTTGCACTTAAATTCCACACTCCGCCGATACCATGAGCTGATTTATCTGCTTTAACATAACCGCCGTTAGCACCGATTAACGAAGCAATACGAGAGGTTCTTTCTTGCCCCAAACCACCGGCACTTTTCGCCGGAAACAGAGCAAATGCGGTTAAATTGGTACCTTGACGCACAATCGCAATTTTTGGAGAATTATAATCGTACAATGCTTTACCGTTATTAAAACCATAAGGCATATACGGCTGAATATCCGACCATTCAACTTCTCTGACTGTTTCCTGATCTGCCGGTGGTAAAGCATTACCTTCACCATCTTCAGTCATTTCCTTTATCAGGTTTCGATAATTTGCAGCCATATAAGCTTCGGCGGCCCCCATATACGAGCGAACCGTATCAGCGGTATTAATATCTTCTACCTCCAAAGTTCTCTCGGCGGATTTCTTATACATCGTCGGGGTAACAACTGCTATCAAGCCAAGCATAGCCAAAGCTTCTATCATCAAGCCGCCTTTTTGTGCAATGTCTTTTTTAATGTTTCGTTTCATTATCGTTCTCCTTATAAAACTTTTCATAATCCTTATTATATTATTCTTCATGTTCGCATTTATCATCTTCTTTTTGCATAATCCGATAGCAATGATTTGCCACATCAGCCACCGGCAGACGCATATAGGCAAATAAGCACGGATGGGCGCGACAATCAGATTGTGCCTCACTCCATAAAATCGAGCTACCAGACAAAAGAGTATACTCATATATCTGGGTTTTATTCTCATCGCGATTATACTTTCCCGATCTAGAACTATATCCGCGCAAAATGCATTTATCATTCACGCAATCAGTCCAACCATAAGTAGAACCACCGCTGGTAGGCTTAGACACGAACCCCATAAACATAGGATTCGGTGTTCTACTCTTTCCTTCTATTTCTTCGTGAGACAACCATTTATCAGGAATTTTCATATATGAAACCAAATAGCGGTCACTGGTTAAATTACAAGCAACGTGATGTCTGGCTCCGTTTTTCTCAACATCATCATCTAAGCAGTATATATAATGTTTAATCCCCATATCAGCATAATCATATCCTTGCGGTAAATAACAGCTTACTTTTGTATATGAAAGCCTCGGCGAAGTTGATGCTACACTGCCACCATAACTTATGGCAACCGGAAGATTCGCACTTACTCGCGCTCCTTCAACTCCATCCCAATCAGAATTATCGGTTTGTTTTACAATTTCGCACTCCATATATTTAGCCATAGCCAAATGCTCCGCTTTGAAACGATTAACCACCGTCGCAGCTTTGACTTCATTCACCGAATGGTCTTTATCCGGTCGCGGTGACAGGTTAAAGAAGCTCAACGCTACCATCAGTGTGGCCAATAATATCCATATATACATACTTTTATCTCCTACAGAGTCCTTTAGTGTATGCTATCACAAAACCCATAATAAGTCCAGCATATTTTTATGAACTTTTTGTTACCTATTATATGATTTTCAAAAAAGACGGCATAATCTGCCGCCTTTCGATTTATGCCGATTTTTTCATCGTTTTTTTAACCAATTTAGGTTTTGTCTTACCTGCTACAACCTTCTCATCAATGATTATTTCCGTAACATCTTTCTGATCAGGCAATTCATACATCCATTCCATCAGAATTTCTTCCATAATGGCTCGCAATCCTCTTGCTCCTGTCTTACGTTTGATAGCTAATTTAGCTACCTCAAGCAAAGCATCTTTAGTGAGCGTCAACTTGACATTATCCATATTAAACAAAGAGGTATATTGACTGACAAGTGCATTTTTCGGTTCGGTCAAAACTTTTATCAATGCAGGTTCATCTAAATCATCCAGTGTTGCAATAACCGGAACACGTCCCGTAAATTCCGGAATTAAACCATATTTAATCAAATCTTCAGGACGAACATCTTTCAAAATCTGCCCAACAGTCTTATCTTCCTTATCCACTTTAGCTCCGAAGCCTATGGAAGTTACGCTTCCGGTACCATGTTTTTCAATAATTTTTTCAATACCTGCAAAGGCACCGCCGCAAATAAATAAAATGTTTGTAGTGTCAACATGCAGAAACTCTTGCTGCGGATGTTTACGCCCGCCTTGCGGAGGAACATTGGCGACAGTTCCTTCAATAATTTTAAGTAAAGCCTGTTGCACCCCTTCGCCAGACACATCGCGCGTAATTGAAGGGCCATCTCCTTTGCGGGAAATCTTATCAATTTCATCAATATAAATAATCCCACGCTGAGCCTTTTCGATATCGTAATTGGCATTTTGCACCAGTTTAAGCACTATATTTTCTACATCTTCACCTACATATCCGGCCTCGGTTAATGTAGTGGCATCGGCAATAGCAAACGGAACATTCAAAATTTTGGCAAGTGTTTGTGCCAACAAGGTTTTACCACATCCTGTCGAGCCTATCAATATGACATTTGACTTTACAATATCAACCACATCTTTGTTCGGATTATTCAAGCGTTTATAGTGGTTATATACAGCAACCGCCAAAACTTTTTTTGCATAATCCTGCCCGATAACATATTCATCCAAAAATTCTTTAATTTTAGACGGTGTAGGCAAATCGTTACCAACCGGATTTTCTGTAGAAACGGCTTTTTTATCTTCTGCCAAAGGTTCTTCTTCCATTATAGAATGACAAACATCTATACATTCATTACATATATAAACGCCGCGTCCTGCCACCAGTCTTTTTACTTCTTTTTGACTTTTTCCGCAAAACGAGCAATGTAAAATTTCATCTTCTTTATCACTCATAACACACCTACTTTATTTCTTCACGATTGGTAATAATATGATCGATTAAACCGAAATCAAGCGCTTCTGTCGGGGTCATAAAATTATCTCTATCCATTGCTTTTTCTATGACAGAGAGCTTCTGACCGGTATTTTGAGCATAAATAGCATTCAAACGCTTACGCAAATCTAAAATTAACCTTGCTTGAATTTCAATATCTGTTGCCTGCCCCTTAGCCCCGCCTGAAGGCTGATGAATCATTATTTGTGAATTAGGCAATGAATATCTTTTGCCTTTAGTTCCTCCGGCTAATAAAAAAGACCCCATGGAACATGCCTGCCCCACACAAATCGTTGCCACGTCGCAGGAAATATACTGCATAGTAACATACATAGCTAATCCGGAAGTAACCACTCCTCCCGGAGAGTTTATATACAAAGCAATATCTTTTTTCGGATTTTCAGCTTCTAAAAACAAAAGCTGGGCGCATACCAAAGCAGAAACTTCATCATTGACTTCGCCCGTTAAAAAGATAATGCGCTCTTTAAGCAAGCGTGAAAAAATATCAAAAGAACGCTCACCTTTAGGTGTCTGTTCAATAACCATAGGCACCAAAGAATTTATCACAGCAGAATTATTCATCATTATTTTTCCTCATAACATAGATTAATCTTATTATGGTAAATCATATTTTGTTTAATATTTTCTAAATATTATTACATATTTCGTTGTTTTGAAGATATTATGGCTTGCAACAAAGAAATAACTTTAACACCTGTTTTTTCCTGCCACCGCTTTTTCCCCTATATCCAAGCATTAATCAATGTTTTAAGCACAAAATAAAGACTTTATTAATATCTAGCTGATATATTTTTCAGAAATATATTAAAAAAGGGACTGGAACTATGAACACTAAATTACGTTTTTTATTTTTGCCGGCATTGATACTATGTGCAGCGGCAAATGCAGCTTATGCAGAAGAAGCAGACGAAAAAGCTTACGGATGGTCTGCTGTTTTGAAAAAAGCCGGATTAGAAGTTACTTCTACTGAAGTAAAAAATTCTGAAGAATATGCCGACTCCCCAAATGCCGAACTCAGTGGCGACAGTGAGACGGTAACTAAAGGAATTTTAGACTTTTCATTAATCGATCAACAAGAAAAATTCAAATGGGAAAACAACCTGTTTGCAGAATACGGCAAAACCAAATTACGCCCGAAGAAAGGACCGAATGTAACTAACGAAACTGCTGATAAAATTCTGCTTTCAACCGACTTTGCACACAAAACATGGCGTTATTGGGATGCTTATGTCGGTCCTTTCGTAAATCTAGCATATCAAACCGAATTTGAAAAAAATGATGATGCTCCCCGCACTAAAATCGCTCGCGGTATGACAGGCTTAAAATTGTTTGACGGTAAATATATCGAAAGCCTTTACGCAGCTGTTGTCGGTGAATATGATTTTACATACAAACACGATAAAACCACTAAATTGGCCTATGAGGTGGGACTAAAAGGAGCTTATCAATTGCGTGAAGGCGTAAACTTTAATTTGGATACTTATTTCCGTGACTACGTTAAATACAGCTCATATAACCCGAGAGATTTTGAATATGAATACAGTCTAAAAGGCAATATGATGGTCGATGTATATGGTGGATTTAAAATGGGACCATACATTCAATATTTTCGAGCACAAGATCGCGGCTCCAAAAAATACGGAAGCAGCACTATTATCGGTGTAGAAGCATCTTACGGAGGAGACTGGAAATTATAATTTTCCATTATTAAGAAACAAATATGTGCCCCGCCGGCTAAACTAGCGGGGCTATATTTACGGCAAAAAGCATCTATCAGCTGCATCCTATAAACTGGGTTTTATTTAGTCCACCAAAAACTTAATCTTATTATAAGAAGTATATTATTTTCCACACCTGCTACGAGCTAGAGTAGTTAAGTTATTTTAGAATAACAATAAACAAATTTGAAGAATAGTTAAGTTTTGATAACATCTTGAACTAATTTAGAAAAATATATTAAAAACGAAAAAACTTTGTACAATTTTCTTTTAAATTCAATGAGCTGATTCAGAAAAAATTTTTCATACATATTGTTTATTTTTCACATTCGCCGCAATTTGAACAACCATTGCAAATAAGTCTTGAGCCGCAAGTTTCGCAATTCTTGCGCCAGTGCTTAACATACCAATTGTCATCAAAAAGTTCGCTTTGTGGCTTATGTAATTGCCATTCAATCGGCTTTCCTGCAAATTGCAAACCGGATTTGTATGCCATTTCGCTTTGCAATCTTTTGCTCGGTATGGTATAAATTTTGCCATTCTTTTCAAACTTAGTTCCTGTCTCTATGAAACAAAACATCACATTATTTGCTTTACATTCTTCATAAAGCGACCTTACCCATTCATATTTTAATATACGGGAACCGTCATAATTCTCACCGCCTGCCACAACTTGTTCAATCTGTCCGGTTTTGAGCCATTTTGCCAATGTGATTTGATCGATAAACGGCGCGGTCATTACGCCCTTATGTTTGAAAGGCAAATCCATTAAAATAGGCAATCGCTCATCTGCTCTGGCTTGATTTTCCGCCGTTACGGAAAAAAACACATTGTCCCAACCATTCCCCCAATCTTTAGGTAAATGTTCTGCCACTCTTTCCGGTCGTTTGGTGAGTAGATAAAATCCGACATCAGATCGTTGTTTGATAATATCCCACGCTTCATCTCGCCACACATCCGCCTCGTTCAAAAAGAAATCCGAGGTTAAGCACACACGCAAACATTCGCCGCATTTAATTTTATAAGAACCATCGGCGTTTTTGTGTAAAGGATAATCAAAATTGTTTTTGACACGGTATATTTTAGAGCCGTCAGCATTTCTCTGCTTATCCAAAAAATACATATAGCAATGCTGACAACCCTCACTCTTTTTTACGCAACCGTGCCACGGATTCCAAATATCATGCATCATTTACCTCTTTTACGAAATAATAAACAGTCTTTAGCAAAATTGCAAATTTTATTGCTTTTTGTTCAAGTATAAAATATCATCACGAAAAACATCAGGAGACTGAAAATGAAATATTTGGTTAGTTTATGTTGTGCTTTATTAATGTTTATGGCTTGTTCAAAACAGCCTGATAATAGTATTGAAGCCCATAAATCGGAAATGAGACGCTTCGAAACAATGATTAACACTGCAGATGCCAACATTGCAAAAGAGTTAGTTGCCAATGATGCTCCGTTCTATACACCTGCATCACCGACACCTCTTTACGGCGGCGAAGGATATCTTTCGGTTGTCCATTGGATGCGTCAAAGTTTTCCCGATGTTCAATGGAAACTAGAAGAAATGGTCGCAGAAGGAAATGTTGTGGCTGTTCGTTGGACATTAAGCGGTACTCACGAAGGAGAGTTTATGGGAATGCCTGCTACAGGTAAGCACTTTTCCACTTCTGTTATGAACTTCTACTATTTCAATGATGAAGGTAAAATCGTTAACGACGTCGCTGCCGAAGGTATGATTGGCATTCTTCGTGGCATCGGCGCACTGGATAAGTAATAAAAAATTTAGTGTTCAACTCGATTCCGTTGTTTTATGTTATTTAATTTTGTGTATTTTTACGTTGTTGACGTATTTTTCGATGCTGTTCTTTAGTTGGTCGGAGGTGATTACTATTATTTTTATTACTATCAAATCCATGCTGTTGACGCATTCTCATATACTGCTCTTTTGTAGGTCTTTGGCGATTATGTTGCCTGTTTGCAGAAGTTTCTTCATGTTGAGTGCTTTGAAGAGATGGTTTCTTAAGTGTAATTTCCGGCAAATAGTAACTTTCAAGCGGTTTATATCCTAATTCTTGCATCAAATCATTCCAATTATCCGGTAATTCTATGTTTATTGTTGCCATACCGCCACCCGGCACGGTTAAGACCTTATTTCTGTTGGCATCTCCGGTGACTACGATTGCGGTTTTGCCTTTTTTCATTACCGGAACAGTTTCCATTTGTGTTTTACCTGTCCATTTTAACCAGTTTGGCGTTTCTGTCATTGATGCGTTTTCTGCTTTTGCTATCTTGTGTTTATGCTGTTCCAAAGAATAATGTCTGTAATCAAAAGAACTGCCAGGATTGGCATAAAAATTGGCATAGGCTCTTTCATCCAAAGGACGACGGGCATTTTTAACCAAAGCATCTTCCAATTCATCTTTGCTGTATTTTGCAGCTAAATCTCTTGCAACATATTCGGTAATAAAGAAAGTGCGATAAACAAAAGGTGTTCCGCCACCTAAGGCAAATTGCTCTTTTTCAATCGCATCCCAAGCAATCAATTCCATAATCTTATCCGCATCAGAGGTTGCCGGTGTTAAATTATTGCCCCAGTTCAAAGAAGATGCCGCCGTTAAAGTATTATCGTTGATATTATATCCTTGTTGCACATGATATGGCAACCAACCGATACGCGCATTTGCTTCTTCGTCTTCCGCCATTGCCCAAGATGACAAATAGCCGAATGTTCCCATGCGGTTTTTCTTAATATCATACCCACCGAGGTTTAGCATTGCCAAATCAATAAAACGACCGATTTTTTTGTTATTCTGCGCCGAAATCTCGCCTTGTTCGGAACTGATACCGAGTTGTCTTGCAAGCGGACCGTTGAGCCAAACAAAAGGTGTCCATGCGTGCGTACTGGAAAGTGTTCGTCTGAAGCCCCCATTCATCATTGCTTTGGTAAAGGCAATTAGTATCGGCATATATTCAGGTTTTGCACCGCTCATTGCTCCGATAACCGCCACTGTATGTACGGTTGCCTTGCGATAGCTTGGCGGAATATCACCGATAACATAATCCTTATCAAGCGAAGTATATTTGAGAAACTCATCAACTTTTTTCTTAGTCGGGGGTACAATCGGCAAACCGTCCGACCTGCCTTGATTTTCAAAAAATTCCTGCACTTCTTCTAAAGAGTTTAAGGATGTTACAAAATCTTTGCCAATTTTAATTTTTGCCGATGCTTCTTTTATTTCTTCTTGCGTAATCGGTTTTGTTAAACCCTCTACAATCTGAGGCCATAAGATATTTTGAGTATTTTGTTTTAATTCTTCGTTTGTATGGGCGGAAAAAGCTCCCGGATACACGGCTACTCGTTGCACGGTTACACCGGAGGTTAAAGCTGCCTGCTTTACCTGTTCAACAAACCCCGGAGCGGCTATCATCACACAAGGAATACCCAAATATTCTGCCGTAATGCACGAACCTTCTTCTTTCGGTGTGCAAATACCGCAACCGCCATTGCCGGAAATAACGGCATCAACGTTCATTTCTTTTAGTTTTCGCTCAAATTCATCTTTTTGCGCTCTTTTGACACCCGGTGCCGGATATGGTCCTGCAGAACCGATTTCGTTTAACAATATCACTTTTGCGCTAGGATAATTTTCTAATATAAGCTTTTTTATTTCAGGATGAGTTACACTTGCCATAAAACTGCCGCCGACAACAGCTATTGTCTTATTACCCAATGTATCAAGGCGGGGCGCTTGTTTGATTTGCTTAATTGTCGCATCTCCAACCGGCGAATATACCTCATATCTTATTTGTTTCTTTTCTTCCAAAACATCTGATAACGGACAGCTATCACCTGAACTGAATAATTCTTCAACAGATTTTGCATAGCCATAACCAATAAAACAAATAATAAAGAAA
>JAFUXW010000240.1 GCA_017477035.1 Alphaproteobacteria bacterium
TTCATCTTTTTGTTCTTTGGTGGCATGTGCAATATCAAGTCTCATCACAGGCATTTTTATTCCCCTTTGTTTTGCTGTTTAAATTTTTTACTAAGTTCCGTTCCGCGTCCGATAAGTTCTCCTGTTTTCAAATAAGAGTATGTCGGCATCTCAAACAAAATCGGTTTTAATTTATTGTAGTCTATTTTATTTTTCTCATCAACAACATTTTCTTCGGCATAAGTTCCTAATATTTTGCAAATAAAATTATCAAATGAATCCGTTTCATAATTATCAACGACTTCGCAATCCATCACTAACGGACTGTCTTTAATAATCGGCGTATTATTCTCGCTTATATCATAGGCAAAAACTTCGCTCTTATCGGTATTTTTTCCGCTGATTGTTCCGACATAATCGGCTTTGGGCAACAATGTTTCATCAACAATCGCCACGGAAAGATGCTTACTTGCACATATAAACTGATTTGTGTAATGGATTTTGTGCATACTTATCATTATGCGGTCATGTCCGATAATGCCCACGTGTCCGGCAAGCATCCAAGTCGGCCTATTGTCGTTCATCGCCCCGATAACCACTAAAGGTGTCGGATAAAGGGCTAAGACAGAGCCTAAATTCTTTTTCATTTGTTATCTTCCCTTTCAAATAATTGTTGAGCATTTGTTTGTAAAAATTTTTCGGCATACGGTGCAAGGTCCTCATCATTTGCTAATTCATAGCGCAAATTTTCAAGATTTTTTTCTAAAATCTCGTTTGGCTGATAAGGATAATCCGAGCCATATAAAATATGTTCCGGCGTGGTAATAGATAGCATGGTTTTAATTAAATCTGTCGTTGGCACACCGGCCAAATCATAATATAATGCCGCCAAATTCTTTTCCCAATCAATATTTTGCATCAAACCTTTTGCTTTCATCGCCGGAAAGATAGCTTTCATCCGCGGTATGGCAAGCGGCAAAAACGAACCGCAATGCGGAATAATCACTTTGATATTCGGATATTTGGCGAGCACATTACGTGAAATCATATTCACAATCGCCCGCGTGGTCTCAGCCGGATACTCATACATAGCAAGCGGTGTTGTCCGAATTATTTTTTCGGCATACGGTTCCGGACGATGCGGATGCACAAAAATAACGGCATTGTATTTATTTAACACCGCCATCAATTCATCTAATTCTTCATCACCCAAATATTGTCCGTAGCTGTTGGTTGCCAATTTAATACCATCTGCGTGCAAAACATCAAAGGCATATTGAGCTTCTTTAATAGCCGCTTTCACATCAGGCAAAGGTAAGGTTGCCAGAAACTTAAATTTATCGGGATTTTCATCACGAACTTTGGCCGAAAGCTCATTTAACTTACGCACCATATCTGCGCTTTCATTATTGTTCCCGAAGTATGGTTGCGGTGCCGGCAATGACAGCACAGAATAGTCAATTCCCATACTTTCCATAAAATCTAAATGCGCTTTTTTATTCCATTTCGGAAGCGGAAACGTCTCTTGCAACTCGGCGTTATGCTCACGCAAAAAATCCGTATATTCATTAGGAATAATATGGCTATGCACATCTATAACCTGCGCAAAGGCACTTATTGGCAAAAAATATATGGCAGCAAATAAAGAAAATATTTTCTTCATCGATTATTCCTTAATAAAGTTTTTATCCTTATCCGGAACACCGGAGACATCTTCAATATAGCGCTCAACCTTCATATGCAAATCGTATTTGTTGCGCAGTTCGGAAATTTTATCCATCATAGGCGTAGCGTGGTGTTTATCTATAGCCTCTTGACTTTCCCAGCTGTCAATTAAAAGGACTGTTTCAGGATCATTTTTCGGATAAAAATATTCATATCTTTTATTGCCATCTTCTGCGCGAATTAAAGCCACAGTCCCGCTTTGTTCCATTTCTTCGGCAAATCTACGAGCATTCCCGTTTTCTCCGGTGTAATAAATATTAACTGTAATTGCCATTGCATTTGTTCCCCACAACATTAAACCCAAAAGAATCAATCCATCTAATTTCATCTCTCTTATCCTATATTTTTACATAAATCATACGCCCTATTCGGATATTTAATACCTTCCACCTTTACGACCTATAACATAATGGAAGCCTTTACTTGGCTCAAATTGATAATATTTTATCTTATACTAAAAATCAATAAAATTTACCATTTATTAATCATTTTAAGCTTTTACTATATGTAATATTTTGATTTTACACAAAAAATAATTATATATGTAATGCTCATAAATCAGATACGACTAGAAATAAAAAATATTAAAACAACATCTTTCGGCATATCAATACCGGAGTTAAAAAAGTTTGCTCAACAAATTGCCAAAGAAAACTATAAGGAAGTACTTGATAATAATAAATATGAAACTTTTGAAATGAAATTATTGCACGCTTTTGTATTAGGATATGCAAAAGATAATATAGAAACATTATTGAAGTATTTTGATAACTTTATTCCTTATGTTGATAATTGGGCTGTAAATGACTCTCTTTGCCAAAGTTTTAAAATTGCCCGCCACTATCCCGATACGGTTTGGAAATATTTAATGAATTATCAAAACACCAATATAGAATTTGAAAGCCGCATTGTTTCCGTAATGTTACTCTCTCATTTTTTAACTGATGAATACATCAACAAAGTTATTACGGTATTGGATAAATTAAATGCCGAAAATTATTATGCTCAAATGGGAATTGCTTGGGCCATTGCCACTATAATGGGAAAATATCCGCAAGTTTGCTTGCAATATCTGCAATCAGATGATTGCCATTTAAACGATAAAACTTTTAATAAATCCGTTCAAAAAATATGTGAATCTCTGCGTGTAAGCGAAAATATCAAAGAAAAAGTGAAAAAGTTGAAACGGGCTCAAAAGTAATCTGAAAATTGTATTTATACAAATTATATATCTTTGCCGGTCTTGTTTTTGCTATTATTCCTTAATGTAAAATTATGACTTTCTTCAACTAATTCCAACAAAAAATCGTCTGACAGAGTGTTGTTTAAAATTATGGTTATCCAATTTTTTTTATTCATATGATACGCCGGATAAAATCCTTGTTGCTTGACGAGATTAGTAATTTTATCTTTACTGAGTTTAATATTCATAATTTCCACCTCTCCCGACCGCTTCTCATCAAGTTTACTTTTATCTATATTCATCACTAAGGCATACCATTTGTTGTTATCTGGATTTTTAAATACTCCGCAACCGCTGTACTTTTCCCATGGAAAACAAGGATTATCTCCGTATCTTTCATAAATTTTTGAAGTTAAACGATTTGTTTGCTCATAAATAAAACAATTTATCAAACAACAATTTTTTGAACTAACACAAACACTTTTCAATCACTAATGTTAGACAATCCAAAAATTTAGTCCAAATTTTAACCCAA
>JAFUXW010000241.1 GCA_017477035.1 Alphaproteobacteria bacterium
AATAAACATGATTAGGATTTTTTTTGCATTTTTTGGCGTGCTCTATAAGGTAGTCCAAATGTTGTTGCCATTCTAAAGCACTTGGACGCTCACTACCCTTATTAAAAGCCCGTTCAAATAAATTCATAGTAGACTTATCCAGGTAATCATGAATGCTGTATGGATGCGGAGCTTGATAGCTATCGGGCCAAATGCCGTATGCATAATGATATTGCGCAATACGTTCTTGAATGGATAGCATATTGTCGTTCTTACGTGGACTGCCTGAAAATGGATGAATACCTTCGTTGAGCAGTTTGAAAATAATAACCGCCAAAGCAAATTTATCTTGTTCTTCGCCCATTTCCTGACAAGTTTGCTTCATCCCTTCAGGATAAATATATTCTTCGCTGACAAATTCGGCAGGGTAGCGAGCAGCATTTTCTCCTTTAATTGAGAAGCCATCGCAATCAAACATTGCCACTAACATAGTTTTTTTGTATATAGATACATTTGATGGCTTTAAGTCTACTATATAGTGTCCGCAGGCGTGTAAAGCCGCAACAACTGAGGTAAGGTTGTATGCTGCATATAGTCTATTTATGTATTTATCGGAAATACCGAGTTTTTTTCTCACTGCTTTTTGAATTAAATGATCTAAAGATATAGCAAGTGATGTGTTGATAAGTGGCATAAGATAACCGACACAAAAACCTTGTTCATCTTCCAAGAGCGCCGTAGGCCAAGCAATTTGAATGTATTCAACATTATTATGAATACGTGACGGAATATCTGGGCGGTTGTGAAGCATAGCTTGAAGTTTCTTGCGATTAGTGTCACTATGACTTTTTTCATGAAAAATTTTAGCAACGCTATTTTGATGAACTGTATCTTCATAAATGCAACCGGCCGCACCGCCTTTGTTAATCAATTTTCCCAAAGTGACTTTTTCATTATGACCATCGGCATATAAAGCCAAGTATGTTTTGTTTTCTTCGCTCATGGCAATTGTATCCATAATATTGTTTTGTCATCGGGATTGAGATGCTGTGCTTTATAATCATCCAAAGTATTATACAGCGCGTTAACGGCTTTTTTAGTGTTTTTCTCATTATCAAGATATTCAGCAATCGGAATTAGAAAATTTTGACGTATCTTATTAGTGTTTTGTGCGAAAACGAAGCCGGTAATACCATCTGTCATCAAAACAATTCGGTTAACATCTTTATATGAAGTGAAACGCAAAGATGATTTCCAATCAGGCATGGTATAAAAATATGTTTCACAGGAATATGCTCCGTTTTCCGGTTCGGAAATTATAAAATCTTTGTATTTTCCTTGCGAAAAAGCTATGCCTGCACCGTCTCCTATGTGAAAAAATATACCTTGTCCGTTACAATAAAAAGTTCCGACAACTGTAGCAGAAAAATTAATCAATTCTTCCTCAGTTTTGCAGTGGTTACAACGATGAAAAATTAATTTTTCGCGCGCTATGTTAATTGCTTTTACAACATTTTTTCTTATATTTTTAAGGTTTGAATTAATCAAAATGTCGCAAAGTGTTTCGCAAACGGTTTTTGCTCCTATTTTGCCATATTTAGCAGAACCGGCACCATCCGAGACAATTGCCACTATTTTATTTCCGGAGCATTTGGTGCAGTAATAATCCTGACACGGCAAATTCTTTGCCTTGTGCAGTGCACCGCGGACTGAAGTGGATATAATATGGTGGCGCTTTGATTTCATCAACTACTTCTCATTCCAATCTGTTATATCGTCCATATAGTTATCGGCATTAGGGGCCGCTTTAGAAACACACGAAACACTTCGACTGAGCCATAAGAAAAATTCCGTGAATTTCAATCCGGTTAAGCGTTTTGGTGGTAATATTGAAAATTTTGCCAATTTATCCAGGTTTGCTCCCTGAGTTCCAATAGCGTGTATAACTGCTTTTTTATTCTTTTGGGCATAACGACAGATTTCTGCAGATTCTTCCCAGCCATAATCTGTTGGTTCTCCATCACTGATTAAAAATATCCATGGTCTTTTGGAGGTGATACCGCAACTGTCATATAAACATTTTTGTTCTTCTATTTTTTGTAGCGCTGTTTCCATCGCTTTGCCGAGAGGGGTTAGTCCGCCGGCCTCCATTACCGGAGCTGTAAAATTCATGGCATCTGTCCAGTCGGATTCTATTTTAACCTCATCTTTTCCGAACGCTTTGATAATAAGCAATTGTACGCGAGAACTGGCATCAATATCATCTTTTAATTCTTTTTCTAAAGATACCAAACCTGCATTGAGCTGTTTAATCGGTTCCCCACGCATCGAACCGGAACAATCCAATACTAAAACGCAAGGGGTGCGCTCGTTGGCATTGTCGGCAAATTCCACATAAGGTATGCGTTCAGATGTTTTCGTATTCTCCATAATCTACCTTTCTGCTATTTTTGCGGATATGTATGCGGAAATCCGCTTCCTTCTACCGGTGAAGGAGCAGAATATCTTCCGCAGGCAGATGCTGACAAGGAAAGAGAGCCGATAACGGCAAACAATAAAATTATTTTGTAAATATTTGTCATTTGTTAACCTTTTTTTGAAGCTTGATGTTATATCTATCACTATAGAGTGATAAAAGTTAAAGATATATTGTTTTTAGCAGAAAGTTGTTAAAGAATGAATAAAATTTTAAGTACAATTTTAATTTTTATTTTTTTTGTTGTATCGGTAGGGGAAGTCAAGGCAAAAATTAATATTTTTCCAAATCCTCGATATATACCGGCATTGAGTTTTTATGGTGAAAGCGGTAAAGCTTATCGTTTGACCGATTTTAAGGAAGATATGCTGATGGCGGTAGTATGGTCAAGGCGTTGCGGTCCTTGTGTCGCTGATTTGAAACATTTGAAAATGTTTGCAAAAAGAGTAGAAAAACAGGGGATTAAGGTTATTTTGATTTCACCAGAGAGTGAATGGAAAACGGCTGATGAACGCAGACTTTTTATGAAACGTGTTGGTGGAGACGGGCTTGTAAATTATTTAGACCGCAAGGCCAATTTCCGTGATGGTATGGGTTTAAGAGTTACGCCTACCGTTATTTTGGTAAATAAAAATGGTGAAGAGATGGGGCAAATTACCGGTTCGGTTGACTGGGATGATGAAGATGTTATAGAGTATATGATTAATCTTAAAAATGATGAATTAAAAAAGCTTGATAAGCAAAAATCCGCCAATGAGCAAAATCAGAAATAAAACCGATAGCCAACCTAAATTTTTTTCAATAAATGAACGCATTTTCTCACCATAAACTTTAAGTAACCAAGCGATGACAAAAAAACGTAAACCTCGAGCTATTATTGAGGCAATGGTGAATACGGCCAAATTGAGGTGGACAACCCCGCTGGCGATGGTGATAATTTTATATGGAAAAGGAGTTATTCCCGCACCAAAAACTATCCATGCACCATACTCTGAATAAAGTTTTTTGAATTCATTGAATTTTTCCAAATATCCGTAAAATTGCAATAATGGTTCGGCAATAAGTTCAAAGAAATAAAATCCGATAATGTATCCCAAATAAGCACCAATAACACTGGCAATTGTGCAAATTCCGGCAATCTTCCATGCTTTTTTCGGAGTGGCTAAAATCATTGGAATTAACATTATGTCAGGTGGTATCGGAAAAAATGAACTTTCAATGAACGATACCAAAAACAGCCATGCTAAAGCATGTTTGTTTGCAGATAGATGAATAACGGAATTATAAATTTTCCGCACAAGTTGATTGAAAAACATTTTATTTCCTTTTCTTTGGAAATATTAATTTAAAAATTTTTCAATTTCAGTAATATCTTGGTCTCTATCCACATAAAAAATGCGATTATGCTGTAAATTATGGCGTGCCGTTAGCAATTTAGGAGTATATTCTACAAAAACTGTTTGCGGATGATTTTTTTGTAAGTATATTTCAGCGGCATCAGGATTATGAACTTCAAAATAAGTATATCCTCCCAAGTCAAGTGAACGGCGCAATTTATCGTATTTAGTGTGATATTCGCTTAATAATAAAATTTGGTGATTTTTATTGCCGAGGCAATAACTCTCTATAATATCCCGTAATTTGGCAATTTCTAACGGCAAGTGAATATAATGAGCTACTCTCGGATGAAGCGAGAATTTTTGTGTATGTGGTTTAGTAAGTATAAGCGGAAAATTTGTAAAATTGATTTGCTTGTTAAAGCTTTCACTTGTTTCTTCAGAGTATTTTTTACTATCATCCAAATTAAAAATCATTATATCGGGTGATAATTCTTTGGCATATTGTAAAAATTGATAAACATTGCCGGTTGTAAAAGTTTTATATACACCTGAAGATAAAATATTTTGCAATTCCGTAATATTTTGGTCAGTGTTGTTATATACAAATATGTGTCCGAAATCAGAAAAATACATTATACCTCCTTTTGCTTAAGAGAGAATATAATTACTGATTCTTAAAATTAAAGCATATCATGTTGTAACAAGTAAGCGCGATAAGTGTTTTGCAATAACATGGCTACCGTCATCGGACCTACACCTCCCGGAACCGGAGTAATAGCAAATGCTTTTTCTTTTACATCTGCAAAATCAATATCTCCGCATAATTTACCATTCTCGCGGTTGATACCAACGTCAATTAATATGGCGTCGTTCTTTATCCAGTCTTTTTTTACCATATTGGCAACCCCGCAAGCAGCAACTAAAACATCGGCTTTTGATGTTAAATCTTTTATATTTTTGGTGTGAATATGCGTAATGGTTACCGTACACTCTTGATTTAGTAATAAGGTGGCCAAAGGTCTGCCTACAATAAGAGATGCGCCAATTAATACAACATTTTTCCCACTTAAATTTTTGATTACGGTCTTCAACATTGTCATAATTCCGAGTGGGGTTGCGGCGACAAAATACGGTTCTTCGTTATTATGCAGCAAACCTGTGTTATACGGATGAAAACCATCAACGTCTTTTAGTGGAGATATACGGTTAATTATTTCATTTGTGTTCAAATGCGCCGGCAATGGTAATTGAACTATTATGCCATTAATTGAAGAATCTTGATTGCATTTATCTAATAGTTCAAGTATTTCCTCCTGACTTGTTGTATCGGCGAGGTGGTAAAGTTCTGTTGCAATACCGGCAGTAACGGCGGATTTTTGTTTATTGCGAACGTATATTGTGCTGGCATCATCATTACCTACAAGTATAATTGCCAATTTCGGAACATATCCTGAAGCGGTTAAATTTTCTTTTATATTAGCCAGAGTTGCGGCTGCTATTTTTTTGCCATCAATGATTTTAGCCGACATTGTCAATTATTCTCCGTTATTTTTCCAATCATTGCAATCATATCATCTTCCGAAACAGATACATCAAGATAAATTTTTTTGTAATGTTCGGTTTGTCCACTTATAATACTAATGCAGTTCTTAGCTATCTTTAACTTTTTAGCCAACAATTTAATCAGCTCATCATTTGCGCGTCCTTTTTCAGGAACACTTTGAACATAAGCTTTTAAATACAAAACTCCTTCAGCATCGGAAATTTTATCTTTAAACCCGCAAAACGACGCATTCGGTGTCAGTTTTATACGTAACAGGTAACCGGACTTATATTTTTCGTATACGTTCATATTACATATACTGTTCTATCCAACGACTTAAATGCGTTATGAAAGAACTTATAAAAATTATTACCACCAATAAAACATATGGATATAAATCATAGCCGGAGATAGGCGGAACCTTCTTTCTGATTCTGGCATATACCGGTTCAGTTATTGCTTTTAATATTTCCATAAATTTTTCGGCATATTTATTATGAACTGTCATTATTTTATAATGAAGCATCCAGTATAAAATAATATCAACCGCTACAACTTTAAAATATATATTTACAAGTACGCCTAAAATGTCTAAAAACGGCATCAAAATTAAACCGATAATTCCCATATTTATTTATCTCCTTATTAATTGTTGTCATCTGATGATGACTCTTCCTTAGACTGTTCTAGCATAATAAAACGTTTACTGTCAAACCTTCTTTTATCGTAAGTCCCACGCAATTGTGCAATTTTTGCCTCTAAATCACTGTTTGCTGAAGATGATGTAGTATCAGCAGGTTGGGTATTCATAAAATCAGGGACTGTTATTTTAGGTGTCGAAGTTTCTTTTCGCAATTGTAACAACATTAATCTTTTAAGCCAATTGCCATAATTAAATTCATCGCTCAAATCTTCATCATCTTCGTGATCAATATCTAAACTTTCACGTTCTCTAGGGCTGAAATTATAATCATAACCTAAATTTTGCAGTGATTTTAACATTCTATATATGGGACGAGCTTGTTCAAATTCTTCGCGGCTTACTTCTACCTCAATTTCATCACGAGTGTAAGTTTCTACCAAATCCTGAAATTCTCGCAGACGAATGATGTTAAGCTTTAATTCATGCATGGTTTCCGAGTTATATGCACCGCTTGTCATTCTTAAAGCATAGGCCGTAAATAAATCAAATTCACTGCAGGCTGCATTTTCAAGAAAATCTTTGCGTTCTTGTGCATCCTCGGTAGTTATGTAACCGTCATTCATATGTTTTATAATATCAGCGACATTTTCAATAGTGCGTTCAAATGTTTCTTGAGGAGAGCCTGAAATACAAAGACTTATGAGAGCTCGAGCAATTAAATCCATCATTTGCACTTTATTATACGAAGTATCTTCGAATTCAACCGTATAATCGTCGGGCGCTAATATCACCTCACGTAGAATCGTGCGTGCATTTGTCCGGTCAATTTGCGGAAATCCGTTGCAAACCGCGTCATACAGTGTATTGAAATATGTGCAATTTTCGTAACGCCCCATTATTTTTCCTCAAATATATACTTGGCTTGTTCCATCCATATAATGCGATCAATTACCCAATTGCTTATTTGTTCTATTTTTTCCATTTCGATACCAAGAGCAATTCCGACTTTTCCTATAAACAAAGTTTCTTCATCAGATAGCAAATTATCAACGTGTGATAACATACACATTTCTTTGATTAACTCTAAAGCCAAATGTCGATTCTTGATAATTTTAACTTCTTTCAAAATATCATCTTCATTACTGACAGCAAATAAATCATCTATTTTTTTAATACCATGCGTTATTGCTGCTTCCTTTATAAAGCCTATCTCCGATTCATCGGTGTGTCCGTCGGAGGCAGAAAGATGAATTAAAACTTTAAAAAAAATCTCTTTTTCTTCCGAACTGGCATTGCTCAAATATGACGGCACAATATTATTTATATCGGACATAGTGTTTCTCCCTGTTAAAACTTAAGGTTCATACTATATAATATCTGTTTATTTTGCAACACAAAAAAATCGATAATAAATCAAACAATTTTATTTTTATCGACACTGTGACAATAGCTGTAAATAGGGCATTTGTCGCATAAAGGGCGTTGAGATTTGCATATATAACGCCCGAACAATACCAACCAATGATTAGTATTAACAATTAACTCATCAGGTAAAACTTTAACCAAATCTACTTCAATTTCTAGCGGAGTTTTACCTTGACTGAAATCAAGTCGATGAGCGATTCGCATAACGTGGGTATCAACGGCCAGCATTGGTTTATGATACCACACATTCATAAAAACATTGGCAGTTTTGCGTCCAACCCCCGGTAAAGAAATAAGGGTATCTCTATCAGCGGGAATTTCGCCATTATATTTATCAACCAGCAACTTACTCAAAGCTATAATATTTTTTGCTTTGGTGTTAAAAAGACCGATAGTTTTAATATAATTTTTTAATTTTTCTTCACCAATGTCGAGCATTTTCTGAGCACTGTCAGCAATTTGGAAAAGCTCTGATGTGGCTTTATTAACTCCCTTATCAGTGCTTTGTGCTGATAAAACTATTGCCACTAAAAGAGTGTAAGGATTATGGAAATTTAATTCACTTTGCGGATTTGGATTCTGTTTGGCAAAAATATTCATAATTTCCAAAATTTCTGATTTTTTTCGCATCAGGCCTTAACTCCTCCGGCGCCTGGTGCTTTAGGTGCATCTTCATCTAATGGCCAACGAGGTCTTGGTTTGAAATCAAGCGGGCTTACATACCCTAATCTGAAACGCTCCAAGCCGGCCCATGCTACCATAACACCATTATCTGTGCAAAAACGAATCGGAGGAGCCGCAAATTCCAGATTATGTTTATCAGCCAGATTTTTCAATGCACTTCTTAAATAAGTATTAGATGCTACTCCTCCGGAAACCACTAAATGTTGTCCGTCGGGGTATTTTTGTTTAAAGTATTTAATAGCTTTCTCTAATTTACGAACTAAACAATCGGTTGCTGTCATTTGAAAGCAAGCACAAATATCCGAAACATCTTGCTTGGGTAGAATTGCGTGTTCAACAGTTCCGTCCTGAGAGTATGATTCGATAATTTTACGCACGGCTGTTTTAAGTCCGGAAAAAGAAAGATTGCAATCACCAGAGCCAATCAAAGGCCGTGGTAAAGAAAAACGCGCATCATTTCCGATTGCTGCCATTTTTTCTATCATAGGCCCACCGGGATATCCCAAACCTAACATTTTAGCCACTTTATCAAAAGCTTCACCTGCGGCATCATCAATGGTTGTTCCCAAACGCTCGTATTCCCCGACATTTTTTACAACTAAAATCTGGCAATGTCCTCCGGAAACGAGTAAAAGTAGATACGGAAATTGTATGTCATTAGCTATACGAGCGCAAAGCGCGTGTCCTTCTAAATGATTCACCGCTATAAAGGGTTTGTTTAATGCTAATGCCAGAGCTTTAGCTGTCATTACTCCGACCACCACACCACCGATTAATCCCGGTCCGGCGGAGGCTGCAACTGCATCAATATCTTTTAAGCTTATGTGTGCACGTTGCAGGCAAACAGAAACAATT
>JAFUXW010000242.1 GCA_017477035.1 Alphaproteobacteria bacterium
ATTATCAAATGATGCTGATAAATGATACGGCATTGTTTCTTCTGCCTTTAACGTAACATCTGTTGTTCCGTATTCTTCACCAGGCTTTAACTGTGCACGCATTTTAATACTGCGGGCATTTCTGTTAAATGTTTTCAGTTCGTTTTGTAAATCTTTTAAACTGAAAAGATCGCCGTCTTTGTGACTGAATTGAGAGCGCAAATACCATTCTCTGTTGTATTTATTACCATCAATAGCCAATTTTCCGATATGAGCTTCCATCAATTCAATTTTCAAAACACCTTCTAACTTTCCTTCTGCAATAAATGCGCGAGCAGTAATAAATCCTTTTTTCAAATATAGAGAATTGATGAGCTTTACCAAATTGTTAATATCCTCTATCGTAACATCTTTCTCTTCAATCAAAGACTTGAATTTGTTAATTTCATCGGACGAGAAAACTTCAGAATCCGATATATCAACATGAGAAATATGTACACTTGGTGCATTTTTTTTCGTTCTCGGCGGGAGTTTTATTTCCTCTTCCGTTATATCTTCTGCCGAAGTATCGGCGACTTCTTCTGTCTGTGCTTCATTCCGACTTTCTCGTGCTTGATAATACCGTCTGGTGCGATTGATATCAGTCATATCATCTACCGATTCATTTGGCATCAAAAGCTGTTGGTTAACTTCGGATGCTTTTTCTTCTTCGGCGTACGCATTGTTGCTCATTATCAGTGTACTTGTCGAGATAAAAGTGCTACAAAGCAGAGTTTGCCAAAACATTTTTTTTGATTTCATTAACATAGTTCTAAGTCCTTATATTTACAAAAATTTATCTTCCAAGAATAGCCGCTACATCTATATTTTTCAGAATTGTATTTTCAGCCTTTTTCAGGTTATCTTTACCTTCTTTCTTCCTTTCATTATCTTGGCTTAAATTCTTATTTACAGATCTGAGCGGTGTTCTTTGACGGATAATGTCCATAACATTTATATCGTTTATCAGTGAACCTCTATCGTCTGTGACAATATTATCATGAGAAATATCGGCAGACGAGATATAATCTGATACGGTAGAATTATTATAAAGCGAATCATCTGCTTCATCCATAATCGCTTTGCCGTGATACGATCTTCTCAAAGCAGTTTCTGAGGCTAATGTTATTTCACCATCCATACTTGCCGTATTGGTTTCTTTGTTTATCAATATATTTTTATCTTGTCGAGTTACATTTTGAGATTCCGTTCTGATATTATTGCTCTTATCAACAATTAAATGCATCGGTTTTTGAGTTAAATGCAACTGTGCATCAACATCATAATACGGATCCATACCTGTATTATCAACAACAATATCTTTGCTTGCGGTTTCAATTGTTCCGCTTGTTCTGACATCTCCCGTAACATTAACATTTTCGGATTGTGTTGCTAAGGCTAATTTATCCGTGCTCAGATTGGCAATATTTACATCGTTAGATGCCGTAATTTTTGTATTATCAGCGCTAACATTTCCGTAATTTGCCACTGCTCCGGTGTTATGAAGGTTAGCAACATTTTCGGCAGTAATATTTACTTTATTTCCTTCGGCAAGTTTCATATTCAAAGCTTTATCCTCGCCGATAGAATTACCTACGGTTAAATTAGCATTTTTAACTGACATATTCGTATCATTCGTATCAAGTCCGTTTGTAATGCTTTGCGATGATGTAATATCAGCCGTATCGGTATAGTCTGCCGTATTACCGCTGACAGTTCCGATATGCAAGTCATTAGAAGTATTGACAGATAAATTATCAACCTTTGCATTGATGTTACCATCTAACTTCATTTCTGCAATTTTAATATTTTCAGCATCCGCATTCAAATCACCGTTAATGGTTGCATCTGCAATTACAATATTTTCATTAGCATCAATATTTGCATCACCGTGGATAACCGTATCTTTAACGATAATATCATCATCGGAGGTTGCATTTACAAGTGCAACATTTATTCCGTCATCTGTCTCGTCATCTGTCAGATGCTCAACTTCAGCATTTTCAAACGTTGTTTTACCTAACGAGGAAATAACAGAGAAATCTGTTGTAATATTATCTGAAATTGTTACATCGCGACCGCCTGCAAAAATAGAACCTGCGGTTACATTACTCATTTTAACATCTGCATCAGTGCTTATGGCAATATATGTTGAATGTGTATCATTATCAGATTTAATATTATTCAGCGTAATATCTGCATTGCTGATAATATGAATATCACCTTCGGCAGTAATATTATTGGCTGTAATAGCAGTGTTGCCTTCGGTAAGGATATCCGATATACCGGATGTCTCACCCTGTGCAATGTTTAAAACATCGCCAACGCCTTTGATATAAGCTTGGTTTGCGGTATATGCCAAACCTTTACCGGCATCATTAGAAGTTGTTTCAACCACAAAATATCTGTCGGCAGTACCTATGTTATTGTCGGTAGCCGTCAGCTTGATACTTTCTGCTTTAATATTGGTTATATTTTCATCAACGGTATCTTCCGTGTTAGCGTATTCTATATTCTTCTGAGTGATATTGCCGGCAGAAGTCAACTCAACATTACCTAACGAACCCGTGCCGTTTGTTGTATCAATTCGGCTGATTTTCAAACCTTTTCCGGCATCATCGGTCTTCAAATACACATTGCTGCCGCCTTTTGAAAGAACCGTAATTTCTCTGTTCGCAGTCACATTAATAGCCGAATTTTGTTCTCCGACATCGCCAACCGCATTAACAATTATTCTTTCACCGGAAACCGAAGATGTATTGTAAGCATTCTTAACACCTTTTTCAGAGTTAATCGTTACATTGTTGGTCGCTTGAATGATGCCGATTTTCAGGTCTTTTGTGCCAGTAAGTTCTGCTACGCCTGTTTCATCAGCCTGAGCAATCTCTGAAATCAGAGAAACATTGACATCTCCCCAACCGGCGACATTTTCTGTGCCTTTATAACCGGCAGAAGCGTTAAGTACCCCGTCAAGATTGACCAGCATATTTTCAATGTTTCCGTAAGTTGAAACCAAATTCATATCACCGCCTGCATATAAGTTATATACTCTGGCTGCATCGGTAATTGCAGAAGCAATGATACCGAAGTTTGCATTCAGATTAAGCGAACCTGTTGCAGAGCTGATTAAATCAACAAACATGGTATCAGCAGATTTCAGATAAATATCGCCGTTTGACTGAACATTAAAGATACCTGCATTGGCAAATGTCAATGGCTTATCAGGTGTTCCTATTTCACCATTAACGGCTTTCAAAACGATATTGCCACCGTAAATATGTTCATCAAAATATGTTCCGGTACTGTCAGCCGCATATATAGAACCATTCTTTGATTCCAAATTGATATTGCCTTTATTGTCTGAAATCAGCGATTTAACCGTAAAGCTACCATCAGAAACAAAAGTTATATCATCGCTTGCTCTGGCACTTAAACTTCCAACTTCAAGGTCGGAGCCGTTGGCTTGGACTTGAGTAATATCAAAATTAACACTACCGGCATCCAAGAGCAAATCATCGGCTGATACTTTGAGCTTTTTACCGCTCATATTCATATTGCCGGTAACCGTTGATAACTGAACATTTTTACCGCTGATATCAATATTGCTGATATCACTGTACGGATAACGAACATACACATCATTTTCAGCTTTAGCCGTTAACGTTCCATCATTAACAATTTCAATCATCAACGGTCTGATTGTCCCGATTTCATCAAGAGCTTGTCCTATATTGTTGCCCGATGTCAGGTTGATATTATTTGCCGTAATGACATTATTCAAAGAGTTTGTAATAATGCTTCCTTGAGAAGTTACATTAACATCGCCGCTTAAAGCGCTGATTCTGTTGTTCATCACTACATCACTCTTTGAAGTTATGTTGATTTCCGGCTTGTCAAAACCTTGGAAATTAACAGCAATAGCTTCTTTCTTCACCTCGTATGTTGGATTATAATTAATATAAACGGTTTCATACAGCTTACCGCAGAATAATTCCACAATCCAAGAACGCTCAACATAGCGCTCATAAGAGTAAGAACCGCCTGATTTAGTCATTGTCCACGCATCATCACCCGGAGTATATGTTGTGGAATATACGGTTGCGCCGTCATTTCGTACAGACATGGAACCTTCACTCCAAGTTCCGTTCTTATCACCATTTGAGGTGAAACTAATTCCGTCTTCACCAACATAAGCCGTATGTGTATCGGCATGCTCAGCTAAAAACTCAGGAGTTATGTCATTCTGTGTAATGGTATTATACTGAGAATAATTCGGCACTGTTATCACAGGGACCGCATCGCCGGGATTATTAGTGGCGTATGCAGCTACCTGTTGTTCACCAACCTTAAAGTCATTGATGGTCAGCTTACCTTGCATCTTAGTATCGGCACCTAACGAATTTGTCACTAAATTATAATCGGAATTATTGACAATATCAATATGTCCGTAACCGTTCATCAAAACAATCTTTCCGGTGTTTTGAGTGCTGGTAATATTACCGGTCAATGTGATATTACCTCCGGATGTGTTGGCTTTGAACAAATATATATCACCGGCAATATTGCTTGTATTGCTCTCATCAGTCGGTTTGAAATAAGCTCTGATGGCCTGCATCGCGTTAACATCAGCATTATCATTGACTTGAGGTAAATTAATGTAATAATAACCATCGGTTGTTCCATTTTGCATTATGGTTTCAGCACCGTTCATAACCTGATAATAGTTACCATCTTCCTTTTTAATAACGGAAAATTCAGGTATTTCTACTTTTTTGAGTTCGGTTCCGCTTTGCAACAAACCATTCACGTCAATAGTTTTTGCCGCAATATCAATATCGCCTGCCGCAACAATGGCTCCCGTACCGGAAGAACCGCCGAGTTTTTGCTCTTGATTGATATAAAGTTGATTATAAGCACCGTTCGGGACTTTCATGTGCAAATCCTTAACCGTGAGGTTACCTTGCGTAAACACATTACCGGTGTAGTTGGTTACATCAAATGCGCCCAAAACATTTTCAACATTGCCTTGCAAAACAATATCGCCGGCATTGGTGCCTAAATTTATAGTCGGGTCATTTTTATCAACGCTGTTAACAATTTTTATAATACGGCCTCCGAGAGGATTTGTATTTTTAATGTTTTGAGTAATATTTCCTCCCACATTACCCTTAATGCCGTATTTCAAATTGCGGTCAATAATCAAATTGTTATAGTAAGCATTACTGACGCTGTTATTTTCAATATCAATAGCAAAACTACCTGAGCCGGCAGCTGTGATTGAGCCGTTACCGGTTGCATAACCGCTAATATTTGTTTCACCGGAGCGAACAACAACATCACCCACATTTATACTGTAAACAGGAATATCCTTATTTTCCGCTAAAGCTTGCTGCGCCTTTGCATCAGCTATTTGAGCATCTAGAGAAGCAATGTTTGTCTGATAGTCAATAGTTGTCTTTTCTATTTCAATTTCAATATCATTTATTGCATCTTCTGCCTTCTGCATTGCTGCAATATGCGTTTCTATGGTATTATTATTCGTTTTTATCAGTTCTTCATAATTAGTAATTTCAGTAGGCAGTGCATCTTGCTTTTTGAGCAATTCTCCCCAGGCGGTACCAAAAGCTGCTCCAGTTTCATCATTTTTGTTGGAAACCCAGTTTTTATAAGCCTCTATCAACTTTTGAACTTCCGGTATTGAGCCATATTTTTCTGCATACTCATTTGTACCTATATTCGCCATACCCTCAGTTACTGTTGCTTCATCTAGTGCATTGGTAATATTTTTCAAAAGCTCGGAAGCATTATCTTTCAGTGTTGTTAAATTTTGATTCTGCGTTTCCAATTGTCCTTTTGCTGTTTCGGACTTTTTATAATCAGCTTCATGATTTGATTTTTGATTATTTTTTGCCTCAATATATGCTGTATGGACTTTTTCTAAATTTTTCTTACTTTCGTTATAAGAATCTATATCAACTTGAATATCGGCAGATGTAACTACACCAATTTGTTCTTGTGATACTGAAATCGCGTCATTTTCCGATTCATAAGTTCCGTCTTCATTGATAACGAGGTGTTTATATGCGCCTAACCCACTCTCAACTTTGCCATCTATAACAATGCTTGAGGTATTATTATCGGTGGTATATTCATTGCCCGAACCATGATACGGAATAAATCCGAGTTGATAAGCAAGCGCATCGCGTTTTGCCCGCAGTTTTTGTGTAGAACTCTGTGCGGTAATATTCATAGAATCGAATGACTTAACTTCAGAATCGGAAGCAATCGTGATAATTGCTTTTGAATCCTTGTTATGAGCATCGGCTTCTCCGCCAACAATAGAAATCAAACCGCCGGTTTCTGCATTAATATATGCTTCCAAACTCTTATTGCTGATGGCTGAAATGTTTGTATCTCTGCCGCTTACCGATTTGACACCTTCATCAAATGTAACCGTGGCTGTTTGTTTACTGCTTGTGGCATTACTTTCACCACCGGCACCCGCTAAACCGCCGTACGATTCAACGTTTACTTTCGTATATATGTCAACATCGTTTCTTGCCACATAGCTGATATGATCATCTTTAGTGGTTATATCCTTGTTTGATACTACCACATCAGCATTAGCCGCCAATTTAACGATAGCATCCGTATCGGCACCGGCAATACCGCCGTGTGCATACAAATCGGCTTTTTCGTTAATATCGGCAACGTTATATGCACTGACATCAATACGTCCGCTTCCGAAATCGCCTTCGGCACGAGCTCTGTTTCCTCCAAATTTGGACATAGTATTCATCGTCAATATGTCATTAATCGACCCGCCGGCACCGCTGGCCAATCCGCCGGCGCCACCGTATAAATCATAACCGTACACAGATGCTTTACTGACTTCATTTACGGCTTTTACTACTATATTTTTCGTTGAAGTAATATCTGCTTCGGAATCGGCTATCACCGTAGAATTGATTATATTTTCAATCTTCGGTATTGCACTTGTGACCACACCGTAAGAATCAGATTTAACATAACTCTTATATTGGTTCATCGTGTCGGCCTCAACAAAATAGCCGCCGTTTGTTGTCAAAACATCATAATTTTCACCGACATAACTCTTATTGATTGATTGTATATCCGTGTTTGCCGTTGAAGCCGATATACCCAATACCGCACCGGCGCCGGCATAAACAGTAGAATTTGCATCATTTACAGCCGTTGAAGAAATTTCAATCACTGCTGCCTTAATAGCTTTAGCCGTATCGGCATCTTTAATATTAATACCAGATGTTTGTTCAATGTTTGACGTACCGGTGGCTCCGCCGACCGATATACCGCCATAGGCTCGACCGTTTGATTCCGTATCTGAACTGTTAACCGCGTTTGATATTATAGCAAGTTTTCCGGTTGCTTCAGCACTGAAATTTTTACCAATGTTAATTGTATTATCTTTACCACTGGTTGCGGTAGAAACCGCACCGCTGCCACTGCCTAATCCGCCGGCAGCAGCCCATGCTTCGGCTTTCGTATTTTCATCGGTATCCGTCGTAATCATGATATTGCCGTCTTCAGAAGTCAACGTCACATTATCACCAAGGTCTATTCTGGTTGAGCCGATACTTTTGGCATTAGCAACCGACACACCGACAGCCACGCCGCCAAATGAACCTGACCAAGCATAAGCTTCGTTGTCAGAATGTGAATTTGCACCGATATTTAAGTTATTCAAAGCATTAATTATGGCATCGTCATTAACATAGGCATTGGTTGTTTTGTCAGATTTAAGTACAGCAACGCTACCGTTACCGGCAATAATACCGCCGGTTGCTGCATAAGCATCCAAACGATGTTTATCTTCAGAATTTGCACTGATTTCTACGCTATCTGCCGCAATTTTTGTACCATTTTGAACAAACGCATTGGTCGTGGTTTTATCTTCTGCCACGGTAACCGAAACACCGATAGCTGCCCCACCGGCTGCAGCACCGATGCTTTCAAGTTTAACATCGTTGGTATTTTGAGCCGCAATATTTAAGTTTCTGACATTTAAGTCCGCCGCCGTATCAATAAAGGCTGCCGTCCCTTTTCTGTCAGTACCGCCGATAACTTCACGATTTGTTAAATCATACAAGTTGCCGCTAATCTCTTTATCGGCTAATCTTGTACCTCTTGACGGATTTTTAATTCTATCCAAAGCATCATTATAAGCATTTTTATATGCCTCATTTGCCGAATTATTTCTGTCTTCTGCAGCTTTAGACATATCATCTTTTTGTTTTTGCGCGCCTTCTAAAGTTCTGCGTTCTTCGTCGCTTTGGTTTTCATAATTGTTGATTGAAGCATTATCTTCCTTATCACCGATATGAACATAAACCGCACCACCGGATAAAGCCCCTGCACCTCCGCCGACAATTACACCTAAGGCATCAACTGTTTCGGAACTGTTGGCTGAAATATTTACATCTGCATTTTCACCTTCAATGATTGTTCCGGTACCAACAGATGCCAACACCGTGTTATGAATTTCATTACCGCCGACAGAAGCGCCGACACCAACTAAACCACCGGCACCGCCGCCAACGCTTTCATATATTTTGGAAATGTCTGTGGCGTTTAAGTTCAAATGTCCCTCATCGGCAAGTTTAATTACATTATTGGCGCCGATATGTGCAACTGTTCTATTTTCAATTCCGCTCCACAAAACGCTTCCGGCAATTCCGGCATATAATCCGAACGAACCGGAGGCAACAATCATTTTGTTCTCAGCGTCAGGCTCTCCCAAATTGGTTTCTGTTTTGGCATTAATGTCAACATTTTTTGCCTCAATGGTAACGCCATCACCGGTATATGCCTCGGTCGTGGACTTAAAGTTATTAACATCTACCGAAGCACCAAACGCTGCCGCTCCACCAACGGCACCGGCACCGGTAAACGAAGTCAGCGTGATTTTATTTTGAGCTTCAATATCAACATCATCCGCTTTGACCTTTGCTCCATCTGAAATATACGCATGCACAAAGGTATCTACATCATTAACCAGCACCGTTCCGCTCACACCGGCAACACC
>JAFUXW010000243.1 GCA_017477035.1 Alphaproteobacteria bacterium
AACAAAAGTAAATATTCTTAATCAGGAAGTTATTACAGCTCAAGATAAAATCTCTTCCTTCAAAGATTCCAATGTAAGAGAAAATTTTTCGGATGTATATTTAAATTCATTAAAAATGAAGCGAGATACGATGATAAAGGAATATAATGAAACGTTAAAAGATATAACGACCCAAATTAATGAAAATCTTATCAAAATAGCAGAGGAGAAAAAGACTGCTACAATTTTTAATAAACAAGCCGTAAGTGCAATAACTTCAGATGTAATTGATATTACTCAAGAACTTGTACAAAAAATTAAGATTACAAAAGCAAAAGACTTGCTAAGGTAAGTTTTCTGAATGTTAAAATTTATAAATTCAGGAGCTTTTTCTCTTAACTTTTCTTCATTATATATATAGCAAGATTTAAAAAATCGAATCGCGGAAAGTTTTGTAAATAAGCTTAATTCTCCGAAACATACCTAAAAAACAAAGAAGGCGGTTAACTTTCTTTTAAGAAACCCGCCTTTAGATGCTCATTAACTATTTGTTTTTATGTAACAAAAATCGGCAGATGCCGATTCTTGACTTTTAAATAATTTTGTGGCATAATAGCACAGAACTATTTCTATGGAAGGAAAATATTTAGTTATTAACAGGTTTATTATTGAAAGGACTTTAAAATATGTCAATTGAAGAGACATGCAGAATGGTGGCCATTTACGGAGTGAGTTTAATATTCGCTTCTGCGTGGGTGCTTGTTCAGCGTTTAGCTTCGGCGCAAATCCATTATATAAAGGTAAAGCGGCGCCGGCTGGAATTAGAGTTGTCAGAAGAACTTTCGTTTCGAGAGCATAAATCGGAGCTTGCTTCGTATATGCATCATGAGCTGTCTGAATATGATCAGATTCGTGACCTTTGTGCTCAAGATAATCCGAAAGAAGAAATTTCTCATCGTTCAGTAATAGACTTTTATAAAATTTTTGGTCGTCAGCTAAGTTTGGAAGAATTAAAGACCTTTACGGAGTTTGAGAGATATCGCCGTGAGTCCATTGTCAATATGTCAAACTTAAAGATATTTCCGTATATATTGGGTGAATATACCGGTACCCCAATGAAATATGTCTATGTTGTAAATGACAATAAAATTGATAATAACTATTATACCGAAGTTGGGGAAAAGGGACGGAAAAACAATTGGTTAGAGAAGTGCCTAAAATCGGGAAATAACGTAAATCAAAAATTGAGAAAATTGGGAAATAACGTAGGTGATGAGTCAAGTTCTGCTCGAACTTGCCGCGTCGCACATAGTGCTCCTCGCAATGACGTGGTGGCAGTTAAATCAAAAAAATTAGGGAAAAATACAGATAAAAACGGAGGTGTGAAATGTTAAGATTAACGAGAACAGGATTGGGTTTGTTGACGGCGCAATATCGGAGCGTTTTGCGCAAATGCTGGGCGATTAATGTCGGTATTTTTTCGGCGATGGCGGAATTTGGCGGCAAAGCGGCGGATACTCTTCGGGGCACGTTGACGGCGTATGGCGTCAACGTGTTTGATGTATTTTCGATGTTGCGATTGCTTGATGATAAGCTTTTTGGCGGCAAAGGTCAAGGCAAAGGCGCTCCAACAGTCGCGGGCACATTTTCGCTTTTCGGTGCCGAAAACGAAAATGTGTTGGATAGTTTTTCGGCAAAGCGCATCTTCAAAACCAAACTTATTACCACACCCGCGATTGGCTTGGCTTTAGCAGCAACGATGATGCCGGGGGAAGTGAAGGCTGATGATTATACACCGACGTTAGATAAAGTGAAAGCGGCGGCGACGGAATATTTGAATAGCGGGAGTACGCAGAAATATACGCTAACGCAAGCGATTACATCGTTTCATCCTGTAACTACTGGTTCATGGAATTCGAGTACGTATAATAAACAATTATACTTTAGAGATGGCTACTATACATATTATTCTACAAATAGCTCTGTAGCAGGATATTTCCCTGTTGGTGCCGTAAAAATATATGATGATAACAACAATACTCTTTCGTACTATAGTTTAGATGAGATAAATATTCCTTCTAATGCAGTAACTATATATATTAATAATATTCCGTATTATTTTACTCCGAATGAAGCGA
>JAFUXW010000244.1 GCA_017477035.1 Alphaproteobacteria bacterium
ACAAATCCGCATTTATTACAACAAAACCAAACGAAATGATAATGGTTTTTGATAAAATATTAGATGATAAAAGTAAAAGAGATGAACATGATTCGGCCTTTTGGACGACAAGGGAAGAAAATTTAACATCTGTCGGCAAGTATCAGGCACGCTTAATGGAAAGAATCGGACAAGCTTGGTATAATAACCAATTTGAAATGTCAGACATCCCTGCTTTTTTAGAAAAGATTACCGAAAAGACGACACTACACCCGTTTGTAATCAAAGCTATTACTTTTGGTAAAAAATTGAAGGCAGAAAAGAAAAATATGCTCATCAATCATCATATTTTGAAAAGTGCATGGAACAAGTTCAAAAATCCGAAAATTGAAGCCCCGAAGATCGGTGTTTATAAATTGCTGTCAGATAAGTATAAGGAGTAAATATGGCTGGCGAACCGAACATAGATTTTGGCGAGATGTACGCTTTTGATATGGTTGACGGTGATAAAACTGTCGGCCAGATGAATATTAGCGTGCATCGTCAAAAAACGTCTTCTCGCGGTGAAAATCAGATTTATCCGGATTCTTGGTTTATCGGCGAAACGGAGCAATTAAAGCCGGTTTTGGAAATTGACGGTTTCGGAACAGTCGGTAATCAAGGCGGTGGCTATGGTCGAGCCGGCTTGCAACGTGCTTATGAGATGAGTTTGGAGCATGGTTGCGATGGTCGCGTTGAAGTTCATGCTACTTGGGGAGCCGGTTCATTTTATGAGCATTGCGGATTTGTCGGCAAAAATGAAGGTCAGCCGGGGATTAAATATTTTGAGCCTACCGAAAAAAATATCGCGGCTTTATATAAAGGCGGTAAACGTGAAAATTTAAGTTTGCAAACCGCAAAGCCGATGGATTTGAGCGGTATTGATATAGAGACAATGTTGGCAGAAGCAGAAATTAAGCCGCCGCTCAAGCGTTTGCGCGATGTAGAACAAATATTTTTAGCCGGTAACACACAGATTGAAAGTAAAGCGGACTTGGCAAAAATCGTGGAAGAGCCTTGTTTGGCGGTCTGTGAGGATTTGTATGATAAAAATATTCTGACTTATTGGAGTTCAGCCAATAAAGCAGCACCGGACAGAGCGTATGTACTGATTCGTTATGAAAGCCTTGATGACAACAACAAAAAAGTTGCCGATGATTTGCTGGCGCGAGATGTTTTGAAAGACAACTATCAAATGGAATCCGGTAATTCGGCTGAAGAATACGGCAAAGCTCTATATTTGGGAATAGACACCAATCTGGATATGCCGGTGCAGGAAATCTCGGATAAATTATGCCAAATTGCGTCAGAATTTGCACCGCAAGACATAAAATACAATGTTTACACGCCGCAATATTTGCTGGAAAATTCGCCTTTTAATGTAGGTAAGAAATCATTTGCTTTTCCAAGTTTAGAAGTTGCTGTTTGCGGTGAAAGATATACGGATGATTATAAGCCGGAGCGTGAAGGTATATATAGAATTCTTTGCTTAAAGATGCACAGCAAGCAAGAAACCGGATTAACTACTGAGGATATGCACGATGTAGCAGAAAAAATCGGTTGGATTTATAATGAAGAAAACGGCTGTCTGTATAAGGATAATGAAACGCTTCGTCGACACAATGAATATGTTAAACAAGAGGAACACATGGTTAGCTTTAAGGATATAGTCAATTTTAAGTATAATGAACAAGAAGTTGATAAGGATATCAGAGAATTATTGGCAACTGATGAGTTTCATCCGGCTTATGAGGATATGGTGCGGTCATTCTTGGCTCCGGAAATTGCTAATTGCAAAAATACGGTTGATGATGACTCTCATCACTTACAAGTTCATATGCACGGCCCGATGTGCGAAGATGCTTTAACCCGTACACCGGAAGAAATCAATCCGGAACTGGATTGGCTTGGATTTTCAGCAAATAAAAAACAATTTTGGCATGATTATTTTGTGCATCCGAAATTCGGTCGGCAAAAAACACCGCCTTTATCAATTTTGCAGAACGGCGATAAAAAATTGATTATGTATCCGTTCGGCTTGTCAAGAGACGCTTTTTATAGCGTTTATACCGAAATTCACGAGCTTACGCACGGAATGCAGGCTAAATATGATGCGGAGCCGAAAGAAGATGAGTATCTTAAAGAGCATTATGAGCTTTTGTATCAGGGTAAATCGCGTGATGAGGCTAAGGAAATTCAGGCGGCCGAAAATCCGCACTTAAAAAAAGATACGCATTACGGACGGTGCGTTAGGGAAATGCAGGCAAATTCGGCCGCAACGACTTATATGATGCTTAAAGCGGTGGAAACCGGTGATAAAGATTTGATAGCCAAAGTTGAAAAACGTTTGCTTAATGAATCGGCCTCTATGTCCGGTGCTTTAATGAATGAACGTCTCGGTTTAGCTTATTTTGAGTATCCGGCAACGAAAAAGATTATTGAAGAAGTAAAACAAGGTAAATGTGCACATTTGTTAAATGAAAACGGCTTATTAAACTGGCCGGAGCTTTACAAATATACCAAAGATAAAGTTGCAGAGATGGGGTATAGCAAAGAAGATATGAATGAATCGCTTAATACGGCTAAAATGCTGAAAGAAATCAAAGCCAAGCATCCGGATAGTAAAGAAGAATTTTTATCCGCCATAGAAAAAGAAGCCCTGAATTTACCATATCCTCACAATAAAATATTTAGCCAGTTTGTTGAGGCTTGGCGTGACTACACGCCGGATTCTTCACAGAATTTGCATCGATTTTATGATTATTTAGGTGTTAAAGATAATCGCGAGGCTTTGCTTGAAAAAGCCGACAGCAAAAATGTGCCGCATATTGATGAATACCGTGCGATTTATCAGCAAAGTAAAAATGGCAAAAATACGAATATTTCTGCCATTTTGCAAAGTTTACGCCAAAGAAAGTTATAAAATTACTATTTTTCTATTTCGCTATACTTTTCAGGCGTTTGCATTTTGCCTCGCGGATCTTTCGGATTGCGACTTTTGCATCTTTTGATAAAACCTTCAAAATTCATTACCTTTGCCGTGTCAATATTACTCTTTTGTGCCCAGCCATTAACGCGCTCTATATTTTCCGGCGTTGTCACAATGGCTACTAATCTGTCCGGATTGGTCTTAAAATCAACATTATCAATCATCCAACCGGTTGAAGATAATTGGTCATATTCTGTCTTATCTTTAGGTTTTACCACAAATAAACAGCCGGCAGGATATAAAAAATTAGCTGTTAAGTTCATATAAGTTCCGACAGAAGTATCGACTGTATCTTTATTAGTTGCCGATATCTTACCACGCGGATCAAAACTGGTCGCGTGTCCTAACCTATCTACACCGGAAGATATCTGTCCGCTCTCTAAAATATGTTTTGCCCCGAAAATATCCGTGCCATGAAAGCACAACATTTCGCTTTCATCAGCATAGCGCGCTACTTTTTGCGAAAATTCAGTGCGCTGTTGCCAGCGATATATAAAATCTTCCTTGGTCGGTTCGCGTAAAAATGATGATTTTTCCTCAAAAGTTTTTAATTCATATTCGTCTTCTTTTATAATATCTTGGTATCCACGAATCATGCTTTTATCATTCTCGGCAACGGCTTTTTGATAATCCTGCACATCTCTGGCAAGAGTGGCCTTTTTTTTACTTATTTCCACAGGAATCTTCTTTTCTTCAATAGAATAGCTGTTTAAGCAATGCTGAAAAATTTCTTCCATCTCATCCATTTTTTGTATCTCCTACATATTTCCGATATTTTTGACGCTGACAGCATACCAATCCGGAAAATAAACCCCGTGCACCAGTATGCGCATACTGGCATTTTGCGGTACAACATTAACATAAATATGCGCCGTATCAGCAGAAAGTTTCTTCAAGTCAGTTTTATTGCAAGACATAAAGTAACAATTCGGCTTCAAGCTCATAATTTCTTTTAATTCCGGTAATAACGGGCATTTTAACACATAATCACCGGCTTTACCTTGGTCAATTTTTTCATAACCGGATAAATCGATATTATATATTTTTTGCCGGTTAATTTTGAAATTTGAGTTGTCCAGCACGATTTTCTTCTGCTCTAAAATATTTTCCGGAGAGTTAATCAATTCATTCCACGAGGCCATCCCGACCATTTGTGCAATAACATGTTGAGCTTTCATTAAAGTAAAATTATCAATATCCACATTAAAAGCACTGATAATCGCGTTAATATCAAAGAAACGCGGTGCAAAGACATAATTTTCGCCATCTTGCATAAAGTCGAGTTTGAAATCGTGAAATAAATTTTTGGCTTGAAACTTAAAATAAGAAACGTTTTTCATAATATAATCCTTTTTTTTGCCGGAAGTCATTGCCTTATACTGATGCGCTTGTATTCTTTTTTTTAAGACAATAACCGCCGAGGGTTATATCATAAAATGTTGGTTGATGAAATCTTTACACAAGCGAGCCGGCTTACCAACAAGCACAAGCTATTTATAGCATATTTTGCCCGCTGTGTCAATCCATAACTACAGACAGTTTGTCATTTTAGCACTTTGTATTTGTTTTTGATTGAATAATTCCTTTTGATAACTACCAGCAAAGTTTTCTAAAACCTTAGCTACTTCCGGCTTAAATGACGGTCGGTCTTTGCGTTTTTCAAGCGTATAGCCGGTATTGCTTAAAAACTGATAATCTGTCGCTTTGATGTCAATTTTATAATCCGAAATTTTGTTATATTCCTTAATCACATCAACGGCTAAATCACGGTCAAGCCGGTATAAATGGAAAAAATCATTAATACGCGGATTTAGGCCTGCTTCGCCAAAGTCAATAAAACCGTTTAATTTACCGTCTTTTATAATCATATTGCCGGCGTGCAAATCATTATGACACAGAGCTAAGCCGTCAGTCGGGATTGCGGTTTTGAAGGTATCTAAGTTTATTTTGCCGCCACTTACATCTGAAATATTTTCTTTGGCGGTGGTATAATCAAAGTCCGCTTGTGCCGTTTTATTTTCATTGCGGCAAGTTTTAGCATATTTTTGCATTATTGCCTGTGCTTCAAACACCGGAATTTGATGAATTGCCGCCAAAAGTTCAGCAATATCCACGGCTAATTGATGTCGCTGTTTAGGATTCATACTGTCATAAGCGTTCCTTTTTTCATAAAAACTTTCCAGCAAAGAACCTTGTATTTCTTGATGATAAGCACATTTGCCGTTAAATTGC
>JAFUXW010000245.1 GCA_017477035.1 Alphaproteobacteria bacterium
TCTTCAACCGAAACTTCGGTATCGGCAACCTTAGCTAAAGACAAAATATAATCAACTATCTTTTCTTCATAAGCCGGAGCACGCAAAGCTTCTACAGCCTCTTTGTTTCTTACATAGTAATCATAAACCATCTGTTCTTGTCCCGGATATTTTCTGGCTTCATTAGTAATAGCTTTATTGATATCATCAGCCGTCAAAGTAACTTTGGCATTAGAACCTATCTCCGAGAGCAATAAGCCCAATTTGACACGGCGTAAAGCAATTTCTTTATATTCAGCTAAAATATCTTTTTCATCACGTTTCTTTTCTTCCTCATCCAAATGACCATGTTCTTTGGCATGCTTATATTGCTTTTCAATAGCTTCATATTCGGCATCAATTAATTTTTGCGGAATTTCAAATTTGTATTCTTTATCCAAAGCATCCAACAAATCACGCTTCAATTTAATGCGAGCTGTCGCATCATAATCTTGCAAAATGCGCTCTTCAATTTTCTTTTTCAAATCAGCCAAATCTTTAGCGCCGGCAGACTTTGCCAATTCATCATTGATTTCAGCAGGTTTATATCAAAGCAATTCTTTAATGGTGGTAACAAACAAAGCTTGTTTACCCGCCAAATCTTTAGCATGATAATTTTCCGGAAACGCCGTTTTAACCTCAATTGTTTCACCGACTTTATGACCAACCAATTGATCTTCATACCCCGGAATAAAGGAATTAGACCCCAATTCCAACGGATAGTCATTTCCCTTACCGCCTTTAAATTCTTTTCCATCAATAGAACCAACGAAATCAATAACTGCCACATCACCTTTTTTAGCCGCACGGTCTTCTTCTATTTTAATGGTGTCACGGCGAGAATCTGCCATATATTTGATGGCTTTTTCAATTTCTTCTGCCGGAACTTTGGCGGTATATTTTTTCAATGAAATTTTAGAGAAATCTCCCAATGTAATTTCCGGAAGAACTTCGGCCTCGATGGTAAATTCAATATCTTTGCCATCTTCAAATTTTTCGATTTTGATATCAGGAGTAACTGCCGGACGAAGTTTATAATCTTCAATCACTTTGTTAGAAGCATCTCTTATCATATCATCCAACACTTCACCCAAAACCGACGGACGATATTTCTGTTCTATCATGGACTTTGGAGCTTTACCCGCTCTAAACCCCGGTAATTTTATGTTCTTGGCAACCGAATTCAATTTTTTATCAACAGCTGCAGTAAAATCTGACGCGGCAATGGTCACTGTATATTTTTTGTTTAAACCTTTGGATTTTCCTTCTTTTACATTCATTTTTTTTCTCTGTTAAAAGTTAATATATAAAAATGGTGCGGATAAAGAGACTTGAACTCTTACGCCTTGCGGCACCAGATCCTAAGTCTGGCGTGTCTGCCAATTCCACCATATCCGCTTTTTGACAAACGCGAGTAGACCACAAATTTTTTAATAAATCAAGCAAAAAACAGCTTTATACAGATAAAAAATATTGCAAATTTTTAATTTTTAGTTATAACGAAGCATGATTTGAATTTATCACGAGGAAAAAAATGCCAGAAAATATTAATCCACGCAAGACTTTTGCGATTATTTCTCACCCTGATGCCGGTAAAACAACATTAACCGAAAAGTTGCTATTGTTCGGCGGTGCTATTCAGCAAGCGGGAGCTGTAAAAGCTCGTAAAGAAGATCGCAAAGCTCATTCAGACTGGATGAAGGTTGAGCAGGAACGCGGTATTTCCGTGGCTTCCTCCGTTATGAATTTTGAGTATAATAACGTTACGTTTAACCTTTTAGATACTCCTGGACATGAAGACTTTTCCGAAGATACTTATCGTGTTTTGACTGCTGTTGATTCGGCCGTAATGGTGTTAGATTCTGCTAAAGGTATTGAAACGCAAACTAAAAAACTTTTTGAAGTCTGCCGTCTGCGTAATATCCCGATTTTAACATTTATCAATAAACTTGACCGCGAAGGATTGGATCCTTTTGAACTTTTGGATGATATAGAAAATACTCTGGCGTTGGAAGTTACACCGGCGAGCTGGCCAATCGGAAGCGGAAAAGATTTTCTCGGTTGTTATGATTTGTTAAACGACCGACTTATTCTGATGAACAAAACCGGAGATAAATCGCAGATAAATGACACTATTGAAACTTGCAACGGACTTGACGATGAAAAACTGGATAAATTACTTCCTGCACATGCTGTTGCAAAATTGCGTGAAGATGTAATGATGATTCGTGAACTATGTCCGACATTTAATTTGCATGATTATTTATCTGGTACTCTAACTCCCGTATTTTTCGGCAGTGCCGTAAATAATTTCGGCGTTCGAGAAGTTTTGGAAGGATTACACAATTTTGCACCTTTACCGAGACCGCAGCCAAGCGTAGAAAGAATTGTTAATGCCGATGAAAACAAAGTTACCGGATTTATTTTCAAAATTCAGGCCAATATGGACCCTAAACATCGCGATCGTATTGCTTTTATGCGGATATGTTCCGGACACTTCAAACGTGGTATGAGTTTATTACAAGTTAGAACCGGTAAAGAAATTAAAATCCAAACTCCGGTGATGTTTTTGGCTCAAGAAAGAGAACTAACTGAAGATGCATATGCCGGAGATATTATCGGAATTCCAAATCACGGGCAATTAAAAATAGGTGATACATTGAGTGAAGGTGAAAAAATTCATTATACAGGAATTCCAAGCTTTGCACCAGAATTGCTTAAATCAGTACGCCCGAGAGATCCGCTGAAATCCAAGCATCTTGCTAATGCCTTGCAACAAATTGCCGAAGAAGGCGGAGCTAGTATTTTTAAGCCTCTCAATGGTGCAGAATATATTGTCGGGGTAGTCGGTGTTTTGCAATTTGAGGTGATTGCTGACAGATTGCGTACCGAGTTCAACATTGATGTTATTTTTGAACCGACACAATATTATACAGCGCGTTGGTTAAGCTGCAATGATAAAACAATATTGGAAAAATTTTATAATGCCAATGTATTTAATATTGCCGAAGATTATGACGGGGCAAGAGTTTTCTTGGCACGCAATGCTTGGCATTTAGGCAAAGTCAAAGAAGATTTTCCGCAAATTGAATTACACAAAACCAGAGAGCAAA
>JAFUXW010000246.1 GCA_017477035.1 Alphaproteobacteria bacterium
CCTATTTCTTTTCTGATGATGTTGTTTATAATTTGGGGTGAAACGGTGGCTGCATTTTGAGAATCAAACGCTGACAAAACAATATGAGCAATCATTCCCATCGGTGCGTCGTAAAGGGCTTTGAACGGCGCAAAATCAGTTTGCAATTCTGATAGAGAGGCCTCTATCATCGGAAGCAATAAATGCGGGTCTACGGAGGCCTTTCCATGCCCCGGAATATGTTTGATACAAGGGCATATACCATCTTTTATATATTCATCAACCATTGCTCTTCCAAGTTCTGCAATGTTGTTTTCAAAACAGCGTCCTTTTAAAACATCAGATGTTTTTTCGGTAATAATATCCAAGACCGGCGCAAAATTTACGTTTATACCGCAAGATTTTAAATCAGAACTCACAAGGTAAGCATGCATAGCAGCCATTTCCGGTGAAGAAATATTTTGTTGAGCAGTAACCGCAGTAAACTCCGGATCCAATAAACGTCTGACTCGTCCGCCTTCTTGGTCTACGGCTATCAAAACATTATCTCGTTCTACGGCATCTTGTATATCCTTTACTAAGGAATAAACTTGTTCTCTGCTGACGATATTTTCGCAAAACCGAGAAAATAAACATACACCTAAAGGGTTATATTCTGCAAATAAATGTTTTTCATCATTACTTAAACGCGGGCCCTGACAGCTTAAAAATGCGGGTAATATTTTTTTCATATACAACCTGACTAACGTTCTTTAGCTATGCAGTCTCCTAAGCCTTTTGCTTTAAGAGCAACACTGGCTTCCTGAGCTTTTTCTTTTGTTTCAAAACTTCCGGCACGTAATTTATATATTACTCCTTGAGCACCGCGATTTTCGTTTTGCACTTCGTGAGGATAGGTTTTCAGCAAGGCATATTTCGCTGACAGGGTGTTCCAAGTTTTTTCTACCGCGGCTTTGTTTTTGGAGGCTACTAATTGAATTTGCCAATTCCCTTTCATAGCACCGTTTTCTATGGTTTTTGCAGCTTCTTTAACTTCTGCTTTAACAACAGCTTCTTTTATTTCCTTTTTTGCTTCTTCTTTAGATGAATCGAAAATATCTGCAGGCTTGGTAGGAACATTATCTTCAGCTTCTGTTTTAACCGGTTTTTGCTCAACGTTTTCCGCTACTTCATCCACTATTTCATCTAAATTTTTAGCGTTTGCGTCAATTTCAATTTCGTCGGGAATAATATTCGGAAGTTTCGGTTTTTCCGGCTCCGGAAGTAGATTCTCCACGACCGTATTATCAACAGCTTTTTTTTCAACAATGTTATAAACATCTTTGTCTTGGTTTGGAATATCCATTCCTCCGGGATTCTCCGGTTTAATTTTTACGGCGGTTTGCGGGCGTCGGATAACTGGAATTTCTTTATAGGTTTGCTCATATTGCGGAGCTAAAACAAACCACCCCACAATACCTGCTAATATAATACCTGCGAAGGTTCCCAAAAAATTATTACGAGAACGAGCCATTTCAATTCTACGTTCTTCCATTGTTGCTATTTTTTGTTCTGCAACCTTTTGTTTAAATTTATCCAAATAGTCATCATTTTTATTAAAAAAATCATACATTTTATGCCTCGCAAACTTTAACTGCTAAAATTATATGCCTTTATGGTTTAAAATCATTTAACATAATATAAAAATTTCTTTTATTTATTTAAAAAAAAAAGTATAGTTATCTAAAAGGAAATATAATGAAAGTTGCAACATTAAATATTAATTCTATAAATGCCAGACTGGATAATTTGTGCGAATGGCTTAAGCAAAATCAGCCTGACGTGCTTTTTTTGCAAGAAATTAAATGTGAATTTAATAATTTTCCGTTTTTTGATTTGCAAATGTATGGTTATGATGCCAAAATTTTGGGACAGAAAAGCTATAACGGGGTGGCAATATTGAGTAAGTATAAGCTGAATGTAAGGGCTGAAAATATACCGGACTTTACCGATGAAAATGCTCGTTACATTGAGTGTGAAACATTTATGAATAATCAAAATTATGTGTTTGCTTCGCTGTATTTGCCAAATGGAAACCCTTCATATAATAATCCTTCCGATATTTCTAAATTTGAATATAAACTTAAGTGGATGGATGCATTTATCAATCATACGGAGAAATTGCAGATAAATAATCGTAATGTTGTTTTGGGTGGTGATTTTAATGTTATTTTAAGTGAAAATGATGTTTACAATCCGCAAGAATTTATAGGCAACGCTCTTTATCGTCCGGAGGTGCAAAATCGCCTCAAATATATTACTCGCAGAGGGTGGTGTGATACATATCGTACACTTTATCCTTTGGAGCATGGGTATACTTTTTGGGATTATACAGGTGGAGCTTTTATTAATGATTTAGGAATGAGAATTGATTATATTTTATCTTCACCGTCAATGACAGATTGCTTAATTGATTGCCGAGTTGATCGTGATTTCAGAAAAAGAGAAAAATCATCTGATCATACGGTGCTGATTGCCGAATTTAAGGACTTATAGATGAAAAAACTTATTTTAATTTTCGTTGCTTTTTGGTGTTCAAATGCTTATTCCGAAAATGTGGATAGAAACCTGTTGAATGAAATGTTGACAACCCTTAATCGGCAATACATTAAACCGATTGACAATGTTGCAGTGGTTACAGCCGGATTGAACGGACTAAAAGATGTGGATGACGGATTTGTCGTTTCGCAAGGAGTTGACCGTATTTATATTTACTATAATCGTAAAATCAGCGGAGTAATACCGATACCGAAAGATGCCGATGATATTTCGGCTTGGATAAATTCCATAGCTAAAGCTATTGAAAGTTCTATAAAAGTATCTGAAAAGGCTTCTTTAAGAGATTTTGAGATTCCTGATTTGATTATGAAACGTATGGTGCAAAGTTTAGATGAATATTCGCACTATTATTCGGAATATGAATACAATGAAGATGAAGAAAATAATGCCATCTTTACTCTGTATGCCGATAGAATGATTGATGATATTTTATATTTAAGAGTGAGAGTTTTTAACAGGCAAACCGGAAGTATGGTCAAACAATCTTTAAAAAATAATCCCGAAGCCAAAGGAGTAATTTTGGATCTTCGCAACAATAGCGGAGGTATATTCAACGAAGCACTAAAAGTGGCAAAATTGTTTTGTGATAATGAAATCATAACTTATACAGCCGGACGTAATGCGGAAAATAAGCATTATTATACTTCCGGTGAAGGCGCTTTTTACTCGGGACCTTTGATTGTTATAACAGACGGAGGAACAGCTTCTGCTGCAGAGGTTTTAGCTGCCGGTTTACAAGAACAATCTCGGGCAAAAATTATAGGTTCTCATAGCTTCGGTAAAGGGACTATTCAAAAAATTACCGTAATGGGCAACGGCGGAAGATTGGTTTTGACAAGCGAACAATTTTTTACTCCGTCGGGAAAGATTATTCATAAAAAAGGTATAGAACCTGATGTATGCTTAAATCACATTGTTGACGGGCAATGTGAAAAAGTCGAACGTGCTAATAATGAAGAAGATATAGAAAAGGCTATCGAAATATTGCGAAAAGAAATGTAGTGATATTTGTTTTACAAGCCATATCAATAAAAATATTGACAGCAAGTAAAAAAATGTTTATACACGTATCCGAAGCGATGCCCTGGTGGCGAAATTGGTAGACGCGCATGCTTCAGGTGCATGTTGCCTCAGGCAGTGGAAGTTCGAGTCTTCTCCAGGGCACCAATAAAAATACTCTTCATTATGAACTGTTCAACTTAAGTAATATAGTTCATTACGAAGAGTTTTTTTATTTGAAAAAAGTTGTTATATCATATACGCCATAAGCATCTAAAAGTAACAACGTTCCCAAAACCACTCTGTATATTACAAATGGTAAAAAACTCCATTTTTTTAACCATTGCATTAAGATAAATATTGCCCCCATTGAAAAAATAAATGAATATCCGATAGCATCTAAAGCATTACTTATTTGTTGCATATTGCCATCTTTACACAACTCAATACCTGCCAATAGTCCGGCCGCCAAAATTGCCGGTATTGCCAGTAACATGGAAAATTTTGCGGCTTCTCTTCTTTCCATTCCCAAAAAACGGCTCATTGTAATGGTTACACCGGAACGACTTGTCCCCGGCAACAGAGCCAAACACTGCGCTAAACCGATAAATAATGCGTCTTTGTATTCAAGATTGCGAATTTTACGCACGGTTACCGCCCATGTATCCATTAACCATAAAGCAATTGCATATAATAAAATGTTCCAACCGATTAATTTGGTGCTTCTCAGCCAATCGGTGCCGAAAAATTTTAATGCAGCACCACAGAACAGAATAGGCAATGTTGCTACTATCAAAAGGTAAAACAGTTGCGCCCCTTCTACTTTTTTATTTGGTAACAGTTTTGTTTTAATCAATCCCTTTAGTATTTCCAACAGGGTATGAGAAAAATATATTATTACCGCAATAATAGAACCGATATGTAAAGCAATATCCATTGCCGCTCCCTGATCCGGAAAATCGGTGAATTTTGAAAATAAAATTAAATGACCTGACGAACTTACAGGTAAAAATTCGGTTATTCCCTGTAATAAAGACAACCATATAATTTGCGCATCCGTCATTTATTCCCCCATATATTTTCTTGCATCTTTTTACATCTTTTATCGTTAATATTTAATAAAGAATGCGGACGAAAACGCACTCCGTTCAGAGAAGCTCCCCAATGCAAGTGAGCACCCACCGCTCTACCTGTTTGTCCCACATATCCGATTATGTCCCCTTGCTTTACCTCATCGCCATTTTTTACAACAGCCTTTTGCAAATGAGCATATATTGTTTGTAATCCCGCTCCATGGTCTATAATAATCATATTCCCGGTGTAAAAGTAATCTTTACCGCTCAAAACCACCTTTCCGCTGCCGGAAGCTTTAACCGGAGTTCCTGCCGACGCTGCGATATCTGTTCCGCTATGAGGATTTTTAGGTATCCCGTTAAAAACTCGTTGATTACCGAAATTACCGCTTATTCTGCCATCTACCGGCAAGATAAATCCCTGTTTCCAAAAGTTATAATCGGAACGGGTGGTAAGCGCTTTGTTAACATCAGCAAGTTCACGATTTATTTCTTTTTGATGTTGTTTATTGGGAGTAACTTTATGCTGAGCCACTCCGTTTACACGCTGAATATCCCATTTCATCGGAGCAATTTGTAAATCATAAAATGTTGTAGCATCTGCATAATTGTATACTCTCAATTGCACTTTTGGTGGAGCATCGCGATGCAAAGCAATAAGTGCTATGCCGTTATCATAAACCTTATATTCTTTGTCTTGTAAATTATCGGAGATAACGATTTCTTTTGCATTTGCGCCTTTAATCAAAAGCAGCTCGCCTTGTTTCAAATCTCCGCAAATTTCCAGCGCCTCAGTTTTGGGTGCTGTAAACAGACTACAAATTATCAAACAAATCGCCTTGAATCGCACAATTTCTCTCCGCCACTTTAGCTTTTACAATACCATCTGAAAAACGAATATGTAAAAGATGAGAACGTTTGGCACTGTTAGTGTCATAAATGGTTTTAAATTTATCATCTGAAACCCACGCAAACCCTCTTTTTAATACGGAATCAATTGAAACAGATTCCAATCGTAATGCTAAATTTTTCAAATTTTCTGCCTTTGCTTCGATAATATTTTTAACATAAAAAGGTTTTAAATTCGTCAATTTCAAATAGTTATTTTTATCTTTCAATAAATTGGTAAATGCTAATTTCAAACGTTCGCTTCTGTCATCAATTTTTTGTTGATTTTCAAGAACGATTTGCGAAAGGGATGGAATTCCTCGTGCCAGACCTTCAAGATATTGTTTATATTCATTTAAGTAGCGAAAAATGGCGTTTTTCATACGCAAATCTGTTGTTAGTAAGCCATTGTAGATCTCATTTTTAACCGGAACGGCAAATTCTGCGGCTCCGGTTGGAGTAGGAGCTCTTACATCGGCAGCATAATCAATCAGCATGGTATCTGTCTCGTGTCCTACTGCCGAAATAAGCGGAATTTCCGAATTATAAACAGCCCGCACTACCACTTCTTCATTAAATGGCCAGAGGTCTTCCAAACTTCCGCCACCTCTTGCCACAATTAATAAATCAGGGCGATTCTCGGATTCTTTTGGCAACTCGTTAAATCCTTTAATAGCAGCCGCAATTTTTTCAGCAGCACCTTCTCCCTGAACCAATGTCGGCCACACGATAATTCGGCAAGGAAATCTATCGCGAATACGATGTATAATATCTCGAATAACAGCTCCAGTCGGACTGGTTACTACCCCGATGGTTTGTGGTAAATAGGGAATTTTCTTTTTGTGTGATGTATCAAATAATCCTTCTTTCAAAAATTGTTGTTTACGCTCTTCCAACAATTTAAGCAAAGCACCTTCTCCGGCAATTTCCAACTTTTCAATCACCAATTGATAAGAGGAACGGCTGTTATAGGTAGTTATTTTTCCTGTGGCAATAACTTCAACTCCGTCTTCAATTTTTACCGGAAGCGAATTTGCAACTCCACGCCAGCATACGGCCGAGAGCAAAGAATTTTCATCTTTCAAAGATAAGTACCAATGTCCGGAATCTGCGCGTTTTGCGCCGAAGATTTCTCCTTTTATTCTCACATGAGCAAACGAAGTTTCAACCATTTGTTTGATGGCAAATGAAACTTCACTTACGGTATATTCCTTTTTTTCTTGTAATAAATCTAACATATTTTGCATGATAACTGTTCTCTGCAAATAATCAACCGTGATATTATTTTTTACACTTTAAATAAAAAATCAGAATGAC
>JAFUXW010000247.1 GCA_017477035.1 Alphaproteobacteria bacterium
GATTGAAGTTCCGTATACCGTTAATGAAACGGTGATGAAATGCGATAAGAAAATTCGTGAGAAATTGATGATGCCGGAGTATCGGCGTAAACGTCTGCGTCAGCTCTTAGAAATTCGCCCGGCAGTGAAAGCTATGGAGGCGCACAACGGATTGACGGGCTTGATAGTGGAAAAAACAATAGTGGAACACAACGGCAGATTTGATCAGTATGACGCTCTGTGGGTATCCAGCCTGTGTGATTCGACAGCGAAAGGCAAACCTGATATAGAATTGGTGGATTTGTCATCAAGGTTACAAACCATTGAAGAAATAATGGAAGTGACTACGAAACCGATTATTTTTGACGGCGACACCGGAGGATTGACCGAACATTTTGTTTACAACGTCCGTACATTAGAGCGGTTGGGCGTATCGGCGGTCATTATCGAAGATAAAATAGGTTTGAAGAAAAATTCTTTATTCGGCACGGTTGCCAAACAACAACAAGACAGTATAGAAAACTTTTGCAACAAATTACAAACGGCAAAAAACTCCCTTCTGACCGATGACTTCATGCTGATAGCCCGCGTTGAGAGTTTGATATTGGAAAGGGGACTTTCTGACGCGCTTGCGCGAGCGCGAGCTTACGTTATGGCCGGAGCGGATGCGATAATGATTCATTCAAGGCAAAAAACACCAATGGAAATATTTGCCTTTTGCGATGCATTTCGCACCGAAGACAAAAAGACGCCCCTTGTGGTTGTGCCGACAACTTTTAATGCAGTACGAGAGGAAGAATTTACGGCGCATGGTATAAATATTATTATTTACGCTAATCAGTTGACCAGGAGCGCATTCCCGGCAATGCAAAAAACGGCGAGGGACATTTTACTAAACGGTCGCGCCGAAGAAAGCGAGGAAAACCTCATGTCGATAAGGGATATTATTACGTTGGTTGAGGAAATATAACTAATTTTTTTGCGGTGGGGGAAGATTTATGGATTTGCAAGAGCGTATAAACTTAAAAAAAGCTAACAGAGATGAACTTTATTGTTTGGAACCACCTTTTCCTTATACGAATTTTTTGATAGAAACATCAAATGCTTGTAATCACGCTTGTATATTTTGTGCCCATCAAAAAATGAAACGTAAAATCGGGAAGATTGATACGAAATTTTTGTATGATGTTTTGCAACAGGCTTATGACCTCGGGACAAGAGAAGTTGGTTTTTACGCTACGGGTGAACCTTTTTTAGTTCAAGAGTTGCCAGATTATATAAAACACGCTAAAGATATTGGTTATGAATATGTGTATCTCACGTCTAACGGGTCATTGGCAACGCCGGAAAAAATCAGAGATGTGATTGATGCTGGACTTGACAGTATTAAATTTTCTATCAACGCTCCTGAAAGAAAAATGTATGAGTTCATACATGGTCGAGATGATTTTGATATTGTAGTCGGACACTTGAAATATTTGAATGAATATCGCCGTTTAACGGGACGAAAGTATAAAATTTTCGTCACCGGGATATTGACGCGTTTTACCGAGAAAATGAAGGATGATTACGCACAAGTTTTTGGTGATTTGGCCGATGAGATTGTATTTAAGTATGTTTACAACCAAGGCGGCTATATGCCAGAAATTGATACCTTATTGAAATGCCGTAGTGATAAAGAAACTTATAGGCGTTGTAACCTTCCTTTTGACGCAATTTGTGTTACCTGTGAAGGTTATTTATCCGTTGAAAACGCCGACTTTGAAAATATGCTTATTGTTGCTGACCTTAATAAGGTTAGCTTAAAAGAAGGCTGGTATGGCGGTAAAATGAAGGATATACGTCAAATGTTTATCGATGACAAGCTAACCAACACGGTCTGCGATGGTTGTGTCCATCACGAGTATCGTCCGGCACGAGCCGTATCACCGGAATATGCTACCGATAATCCCGATATTTTTTCCGATAGATTGGTTAGAGAAAGGATAGAGAAACACAGAGATTTATTGCATGAGGTATGCGGATATGAGTGACAAGACGGTATATGTTCCTATGGCAGCTGATATAATTCATCCGGGACACATAAACATAATTCAAACTGCTGCTAAGTTAGGTAGAGTTACGGTAGGACTATTTACCGATGAGGCAATTATGTCATACAAGACAAAACCATATATGCC
>JAFUXW010000248.1 GCA_017477035.1 Alphaproteobacteria bacterium
CATTAAAATATAACCATTTAGAACGCAGAAATCATACATTTTACTTTAGGTATCGTGTGCCCTCATGGGTGAGACACATTTTTGAAAAATAATGTATTAGGTATTCTTTAAACACTAATGATTATAATATCGCTATACACTTGGTAAAACGGGAAAGTTTCAAGTATGATACGCTTCTCAATGACATAAGGTGGCTGGTGATGGAAATTAGAAACGGAAAACTGCATCTTTCGCAAGACGATATTGAAAATATCATTGCTCAACGAATCAAGGAAATCCAAGATAAACTGGACGAATCGTATTATAAAATCAAAAATGGTGAAATTGCCCCTCATAACCTCCCGATTACCATGCTTGAAGAAAAAGATTATAAGAGCACACCGTTTGACGGTTCATACGAAGAATTTAAGGATGAACAAGTTATCAGTTTCGTAAAGAAATATGTGATGGCAATGAAAAATAACAAACGTATTCCGCCATCGGTATTTGATTTCTTAAAGCGCACAGTCAAGAAAAATGCCATTGAACCGGATGAAGCCGCCCGTCCCGATTGGCTGGATAAACTGGAAAACGGTATGCAAATGGCAGATGATTATGCCCATAACAGAGCCGAAGCCATCGTTACCGATAACCGCAACTTCTATATTCCTGCCGTGATTGAGCGCTGTTTGAGTTATATTGAAGAAGAACGTGCCGCTAATACGGTTCGTGCACAACAGGTCAAAACCAACTGGCAAACCCTATTTAAGAAGTTTAAGGAAACTCTTTATTTTTATGCAAATACTCATTATGCAAACACATTGCATCAAATTTACGCAATGCCTTAAAAGTTATAACCGCTTTGTAATCCATTTCTGCTCCTTTGTTAAAATAATAAATATATTATTAAGTTAGGGAGCAAAAATATAACCCGCAAGTATTATCCAAAATTTTATAGTTTTGAAAATGGCTAAAATGCCCCAAACAAAAAAATGTTAAATTTTGTGCGGATTTGTAGGAAAGTTCAACATTTTTAGGAAACTACTTCTTAAATTGATATTGTGGCAATGTTTTTAATTTTGGATATATTTGAGCCGCCATATTATTAATTGTATTTGTGTATTCTTGCATACATTCTTTAGTTTTATCTGGCCATGATTCATGCAATGTTTGCATTTCTTGGGGTGTCATTTTATTCTTTAAGCAACTTATTGTTTTTTCATGCCAATACGCTACATCTGCACGAGACATTGCTGTTACAACTGCTACATCAGTTAAACCATCTGTTTTTGGTGCTCCAATAACAGAATAGTCTACTTGCGGATCAAAAATAAACCAATAAACCCAAGCATCTATCATATTATACCCGTGTCCATGGGATTGTCGTACACCATCATACAAAGGCCTCCAAATTCCTTCTTCGTCATTTTTATTATCGGGATTATCCATTTTAGCAATAACTTGTTTTTTTATTTTTAATAAGTCCATTTCGCCAAACATAACAGAGGCATTCATAATCCCATCTGCATAATTTTTTTCATTATGATGCGGATCCAATCTTTTCCCATATTGATCTTTAATCAAAGCAAACCCGTTGGCGAATTGTGATTCTTTGTATAAATCATAATCAGTGTCATCAAATCCTCCTATTTGATCGTTACAAGCCCAAAGTAAAAATAAAATAGGTAAAAGAATCTTACACTTTATCATATTCATCCCTTTTATATAGAAAATTATGAGAATATTTGAATTCGCACCGACTATGCTAATAACATTTGTGAAAAAAGGCAAGGAAAAATTCCTTGCCTTATATTTTTCACCATTTCTTTGGGTATTTAACATATACCGGAACGGAATCTTGACATTCATCAAGATAATTATTCAATTTTCCGGTTTGCCATGGTATATCTATGCATCCCCTTGAACCTTTAGCTAATCCGCCATGTGTGGTAAATCCAGAACGCCCATAGGTATTTGTGTTAGCATCAGGCTGTAACCAAACACGACTGATACCCCAAGATATTGGATTTCCACTCCAACCACTTTTTTGTTGCATGTCAAGCCCTAACTTTTCACCTAGTTTCAATGCTATATTTTGAGGTGTTAAACTTTGCCTTTGGTCTTGGTTGGCATAATATGTACCTTCCGGAATAGGACCTTTATTTTCCACATTTTGGTATTGAGAACTTTGAAAATCATCGTGTCCCGACTGAGCATCTAAACTTCCAACCTGACCGATGTTGTTATAAAGATTCAAATTCTGACCATTAAATGTCATATAGCAATTCGGGTCATTATTATTCTGTGTTTGCACCGGTGGCGGCGGAGTATTACCATAAAGCTGTTTATAGTTATACTCATCATTTTTATACAGATAGTTCTGTATTTCGTTGGCATACGGATTGGGCGAATTCTCACTCGGCACATCAATTTGTTTCATATCAGAAAACGTGCTTGCACCACGCGGGTCCAAATAATACCATTCACTTTGTCCGGGTTTAGGGGCAGTACGGCGCACCGGACGTTTGCCATACATTAGTTCTCTTGTAAATTCTGTCATTGTATTTTCCTTTCAGCTAAAATTAGAAATTTACGTTCCTACTTTAGCGATAAGAAAAAACTTTGACAATCCGGCATAGTTAGCAACATATCAACTTTAGCATTCAAAAGCTTTTTTAAATTCACGATTGTTTGTTTGTGCTAATTGTATTAACTTGTTTTTCAGATTACTTTGGCGGTATGGTATTTCTATATTTTCTGCTTTATTTTCTAAAAACCATTCCACAAATCTATTGGCTGAAAGTCTTTGGCCTGCCTTTTGATATTCGTTAAATCGCCTTTGTTGCAAATTCTTAAAATATTCGCGAAAAGGTGCATATTTATTATCTCTGGCCTTACCGCGTTTTTTTGCTTGGGCTTTTCTATCTTCTTGTACAACAGCTTCTATCGTTGTGGCATGTAACGCGCCCCATTCTTCTCTGGCCTCGGTTAGCATATCCGCCGCCCAAGATAAAATCTGTTGTTACATCTCTTTGTTTAGGTGTAAATACTCATTATGCAAACACATTACATCAAATTTGCGTAGTGCCTTGAAAGGTATTATCTCTTTGTAATCCATTTTTGCCCCTTTGTTAAAATAATAAATATATTATTAAGTTAGAGAGCAAAAATATAACCCGCAAGTATTATCCAAAATTTTATAGTTTTGAAAATGGCAAAAATACTACAAACAAAAAAATGTTAAACTTTGTTGTAATTGGCGACATTGTTTAACATTTTAAGAATTTTTATAAAGTTTGCCCTATTCTGTTATTTTCTCTTTCGGATATGTCAACACAAAGGGTTGTTTTCTTTCATCTTCCGGCAGTATCTGATGGTCAAACCAAGACCAGAAAAAGTTTTCAGCGTTTTCAATGCTATATCCGTCTTGATTATGGTCAGCCGTGTCATACGTATCGGCAAAAATCAGCACATCATCAGAGGTTGTTTTTGTTCCCATGGTATCATAGCCGATAATAACTCGCCAATGTCCGCCCTTAAATACATTTTCCACCATAATCGGGTGCCCTGATTTTAATTGCTCTTGCACAAAAGCCGCAAACGGCTCATAATCCTCAAGCGGTTGCCATTCATCAAGATTTTTCTTAACATTCCACCCTAAATTACGGAAATAATTTGCAATGCCTTTAACACTCGTTCCGGTTTCAAAACTCGCACCCATTTTTTCTATCAATTCTTCTTCGGTAGCACCTTTTTTCCCATAATACTCTAAAACAGTTAAAGCCGCCGCCGGACCGCATGAATATTCCGTTGTTTGCTGAAAAGTCGGATAATGGCTCAAAATTGTTAAGTTTTCATTTGACTTCATCTCAAAAACATCCGGCATAGCAAAGTATGGCGATTCACTAAATCTCGGGGCTTCGGCTTCTTCCAGCAATTTATAAAAATGCTCTATATCCTGCAAGTTCAGGCCTTCAGCGCACATTATGCTGTAATAGCCGCTTTCGGCCGCAAAATTCACAACTTTGTAATTGTCTTCATCGCCCCTGACACTGAATTTTACACCGTTTTCAAGCGTAACTGTTTTATTGACCGGATAATGATTATAGTCGCCGGAAATGTCGATAATTCCGTTTTCATCCGCCTCGCCTTCCGCTATTGTGGACTTGCGCACAATCACGTTGCGTTTTTCATCCAGCGGAAAGCGGAACTCAAACATTCCTTTCATTGCCCGAACCGTATAATTTTCCACATTTAGCGGAAAGTTAAAGCCGGCTTTTAGAGCGCCGCAACTGATATCATCTCCGCATTCTATCCACTGATTTGGCATACTTTTCGCCGAAATTGCACTCAATCCGACTATGCCTAAAAACACTATAAAAACTGCTTTTTTCATCATTTTTACCTCATTTTGAGGTAATATTAGAGCAATTTTAGTTAAAAAATCAATACATTTGCCCAAAAATTTTATAGTTTTGAATTTTGCAAATTGCGAAAAATTGATTTTACTTCCTCTGTTGGAACATATTTTTTTTCATCATTCCATAAAAATCTGTGGTAAAAGATTTTGCCACAATAAACATCTTTGTTCTACAATTTTTACCGATATTGCATAAATTTGTTCCATCAGATATGCTTGCTGGCAAGCATATCTGCCGACACCTTTGGTGTCGTGGTACCAAGTTTCAAACAAATATAACGTTACAAATGTATCAGCTTGCCCTTCGGGGCATTAAAAATTGTAAGCAATTTTTAATGATGGATATAATTTTTATAATGCCTATTATCTTATTACACGCTAACCACAATTAAACAAATTTCTAAAATACGTGCAAGCGAAGGCGTTGATTACAAATCCCGTAACGATGAAATAGTAAAACGGCAGACATTTAATGCCTGCCGTTTGCGATAATTAAGTCTATAAAAATCTGAAAACTAATCTTCTCTACCGCCTTTATTCGGTGTCGGTGTGCGAGAAATATGTTTATATCCGCTCACTTTAGTTTTTGCCATACCCGAACGAATATCGTCTGTTAACACTTTACTTGCGGCTAAATCTTTTCTAAGCACTGCAATTTTAATCATATTACGAACATCTGAATCTTCTACATAATCTGCCGCTGTTTTTCCTTCTTTATCTCTTTGATTGACATTGATTCCTGCATCTAACAGCAACTTAGCTTGTTCTTTAGTTTTTGCAAAAAACAATGCTGTTTGACCTTGTTTATCAATAATATTAACATCAGCACCGGCATCAAGCAATACTTGAGTTTGTTTTGCATCATCAGCATAAAATAAAGCTGTCGCTCCTGTCCAACCCCAATGTTTACCTTCTTTAGCATTGACATTAGCACCGGCATCTAACAGCAATTTTGTCTGTTCTGCTGTTTTTGCAAAAAACAGTGCCGTTCTCGCACCATAACGTTCGGCACATACCATATTGACACTAGCACCGGCATCAAGCAACAATTTTGTTTGCTCTGCTGTTTTGGCCTCCGATAAAGCAGTATGTCCTCCTTTATCTACAATATTAACCGGTGCTCCTGCATCTATTAAGAGTTTTGTTTGTTCGGCATCTTTTGCAGCTATTAATGCGGTATTTCCATATCCAAATCTCACGTAATTAATATTATCCCCCTTTACGGATTCTAATAACAGCTTTGTCTCTTCAGCATTTTTGGCAAAATATAAACAATCTGCATTTGCCTTTGCCCCTAATTCAATAAGCTCTTTAATTTTAGTTAACCTCTTACCTTCATCCTCAATTACCTCATCCATTACGTCATATAATTCCAGATTTAAATCTTTTGGAGATTTTTTTGCTCCATGTTCTTTTAATATTTTGATTAATTTTTTAGCTAAACTGGTGCTTCTTTCTGGTGTATCATCAGGGTAGTAATCTGGACTTCTCAAAGTTCCTAATGCTGTTCTACCACTAAAATTTTGTTTATTTATATCAATTCCAGCATCTATCAATGCTTCAGCTTGTTTCACTGTTTTGGCAAAAAATAATGCTGTATTTCCGGAGTCATCTGTTGCATTTATATCTGCTCCAGCATCCACTAACAATTTAACTTGTTCTTTAGTTTTAGCAAAAAACAATGCTGTTCTGCCATTTTCATCTTTAGCATAAACGTTTGCTCCCATTGTTAGGGCTTTTTCAGTTTCTTTTGCCGTTTTTGCATTAAGCAACATCTTGTTAGTATCCATACTGCATCCCCTTTTAGAAAATTGACTTATAAAACTTTTATTTTATTGTAACAAAAACGTACGTTTATTTTTACCACCTGAAAATTGAAAATTTTAGAAGCTTATAAGAAAACAAAAAGTGCTTTTATGACAATATTAGTATGACTTATAGGTTTATTGTAAAAATTTGTCATTTTTTTTAAAAAGTGGTTGACAAAAACGTACGTTTAAATTGACCAGTTTTTATATATTTTTATGTGATGATTCAATATGTTATCAAAAATCAGTTATTCTCAAAATTTGCGCCATAGTTCAAAAACAACTTAATCACTTCCAGTTCATAGAATGCTCGGCAAGCACGTAAAAAAGGCGTCCAGCCATGATGATTATAAGGAAGGTTCGGTTTTGCGCCTTTTATCAAGGCGGCTTCTACGGCCTCAATATCGCAATTAAATACGGCTCTTTTAAGTTCTTCAAGTAATTCGTGAGACGGACTCACTTTGATATTATTTTCCATTTTAATCTCCTTTTAGTCCGCTTAAAGTGGGACAAGTTGGTTTATAAATTCACTTTTGGTAGAAATGCCTTAACGGCACTTCCTGTTTACTATTTGATTTAAACATGCAAAGAATCCGCTGTCAAGTACTTTTTTCACAAAAAATACACATAAGCCCATGATTCTGCATGATTTTCTTTTAAATTCAAAGAGTTGATTCGGGAAAAAATTTTTCCATAAAGATTGCTTTATTTTTCACAGTCGCCGCAATTAGAACAACCGTTGCAAATAAGCCGAGAACCGCAAGTTTCACAATTTTTGCGCCAGTACTTAACATACCAGCCGTCATCAAAAAGTTCGCTTTGTGGCTTATGTAATTGCCATTCAATCGGCTTTCCTGCAAATTGCAAGCCGGATTTGTATGCTTGCTTACTTTGCAAACGTTTGCTCGGCACTGTATAAATTTTGCCGTCTTTCTCAAACTTCGTTCCTGTCTCTATAAAGCAAAACATCACATTATTTGCCTTGCATTCATCATAAAGTGATTTAACCCATTCGTATTTCAAAACACGGGAACCGTCATAATTCTCACCGCCGGCAACAACTTGTTCTATTTGTCCGCTTTTGAGCCACTTTTCTAATGTTATTGCTCCGATAAACGGTGCTGTCATCACACCCTTATGTTTGAAAGGTAAATCCATTAAAATCGGTAATCTTTCATCGGCTCTGGCTTGATTTTCTGCCGTTACGCTGAAAAACACATTATCCCAACCGTTTTCCCAATCTTTCGGCAAATGTTCTGCCACTCTTTCCGGTCGCTTGGTAAGCAAATAAAATCCGACATCAGGACGCTTTTTGATGATATTCCACGCTTCATCACGCCATTCGTCCGCTTCCTCCAAAAAGAAATCCGAAGTTAAGCACGCACGCAAACATTCGCCGCTTTTAATTTTATATGAACCATCGGCGTTTTTGTGTAAAGGATAATCAAAGTTGTTTTTGACACGGTATATTTTAGAACCGTCAGCATTTCTCTGCTTGTCCAAAAAATACATATAGCAGTGCTGACAGCCCTC
>JAFUXW010000249.1 GCA_017477035.1 Alphaproteobacteria bacterium
CAATGTTTTGGCTTATGCTTGTTTTACAAGGAGCTGCCATATATATCATCTTAAATTATCTGGGATTTATCAAGTAGGAGAAACATGATGCGCCATTGTTATCTATATTTATTTGCTTTGGAATGTGTAATATCATCTATAGCTCAGGCTGAACCTTTGGTATTGAAAAATACCGACAATTCATTGTCTTTGAGCATTTACAATCAGGATTTAGCTTTAGTAAAAGATATTCGTTCTGCCTCACTTAAAGGCGGATTTAACGAAGTTATTTTTGACGGAGTTGCAAGCCAAATACAGGCAGAAACTGCTATAATTTACGGAGACGGAATTAGAGTAAACGAACAAAGTTACAGCTATAACTTGATGAGTTACGATAATTTTATTAATCAATCCCTAGGCCAAAACGTGCGCACAGTGCAATTAAATCCTGAAAATGGTGAAAATATATATGACAACGCAAAACTCATCGGTTATGCTAATGGTAGACCAATCTTGCACTTTAGTTATGGAATCGAAGCTGATTTTCCCGGACGCGTTGTATTTGAAAATATTCCGGCAAGCATAAGTAATAAACCAATACTTGAAGCAAAGCTTGACGTCAGCAATAGCGGTGATCAAAATCTTTATTTGGCCTACCTCACCTCTGGATTAAGTTGGAAAACTGATTATGTTGCAAATGTAAAAAGTAATAATAAACTTGATTTAACCGGCTGGGTAACCATAACCAATAATTCCGGAATCGACTACAATCGAGCAAAGATTCAATTAGTTGCCGGTGATGTTAATATAGTCCGTTCAGAAAGTATCAGACCAAGAATAGCTAAGATGATGGCCTTAAATAGTATGGATATGACTGAGATGTCAAGAGGAGTAGCTGCACCGGAAAATATTAACAGTTATGAATTATATACATTACCGAACATAACAACCATTAAAGACAAACAAAACAAGCAAATTGCTTTGATTGAGAGAAATAATGTAACGTATAAAAAAGAATTTCAGCTAACTTCTCCGCTTTATTTCGGCGAGTTCAACAATAATGAGTTCGAGAAGCAACATCCACATATTTATTACGTAATTGACAACGTTGCCGAATCAAATTTGGGTATATCTCTACCGGCGGGTATTATACGTTTTTACGAAAACGATAAAAATTCTAATTTACAGTTTATTGGTTCAAATCACATAGCAAACACGTCAAAAAGTGATACTTTACGTATTAATTTGGGCGAAGCTTTCAATATATCTGCCAGCGGTAAAATCACCTCATCCGACAGCAAAGAAATCAGTCGCAAACCGGAAAACAATTGTGCGGTAATTAAAACACTTCGTACATACGACGTGGAAATAACGCTTAATAATGCCGAAGATGCAAAAAATACTGTATTGATTACGCAGAATTTTCCGAATGATTATAAAATCACCAAAGAAAATCTGAAAAGTGAAAGTAAAAACGCATCTGCACGTCAATGGAATGTAAATATTGATAAAAATAACAAAGAAACACTGAAATATTCGGTAGAAGTTACATTTACCAATCGCGTTTGTAATTAAAAGAAAGAAGGAAAAAATGTCAACAGGTTATAACCCGCAGTCACTTAAAGCAGATGAATTTATTTGCAATGATGAAATTTTGGAAACTCTTAAGTATGCTGATGAAAATAAAAACAATCATTTACTGATAGAGCAAATTTTAAATAAGGCACGTTCAGAAAAAGGCCTTTCCCACAGAGAAGCCGCCGTACTGCTGGCTTGTGACAATCCGCAGATTAATGAGCAAATTTTTGCATTAGCAAAACAAATAAAACTGAATTATTATGGAAATAGAATGGTTTTATTTGCACCGCTATACCTATCAAACTATTGCGTAAACAGTTGCGTTTATTGCCCTTATCATATCAAAAACAAACACATTTTTCGTAAAAAAATGACACAGGAAGAAATTAAACAAGAAGTAATTGCCTTACAAGATATGGGACATAAGCGTTTAGCAATTGAACTCGGCGAAGATCCTGTAAACAATCCTATTGAGTATGTATTGGAAAGTCTGAATACCATTTACTCAATAAAGCATAAAAACGGGGCGATTCGTCGCGTAAATGTAAATATTGCTGCCACTACAGTTGAAAATTACCAAAAACTCAAAGATGCCGGAATCGGAACTTATATTTTGTTTCAAGAAACTTACAATCGTAAATCTTATGAAACTTTGCATCCGGCAGGACCTAAGCACGACTACGCATGGCATACAGAGGCAATGGACAGAGCAATGCGAGGCGGGATCGATGATGTAGGCATCGGCGTGTTATTCGGACTTTCCACCTATCGTTACGAATTTACAGGACTTTTGATGCATGCCGAACATTTAGAAGCTGTTCACGGCGTAGGGCCTCACACCATAAGTGTTCCGCGTTTACGTCCGGCAGATGACATTAATACCGAAGATTTTAAAGATTGCATAAGTGATGATATATTTGCCAAGATTGTAGCCTGTTTAAGAATTGCCGTGCCTTATACCGGAATGATTATATCAACACGGGAAAGCCAAAAAACGCGCGAAAGAGTGCTGGAGTTGGGAATTTCTCAACTTTCCGGAGGTTCCAAAACATCGGTCGGCGGATATGCCCATCCGGAAAAAGAAGAACCTAATTCAGCGCAATTCGATGTGATAGACAATCGAACTCTTGATGAGGTTATTGCTTGGTTGATGAAACGTGGATATATCCCAAGTTTCTGCACTGCTTGCTATCGTGCCGGACGAACAGGCGACCGCTTTATGGAATTATGCAAAACCAAACAAATACATAATTGCTGCCACCCTAATGCTCTCCTTACATTGCAAGAATATTTATGTGATTATGCAACTCCGGAAACAAGAAAAATAGGCGAAGCTTTAATAGCAGACGAACTTAAAACTTTGCCTGAAAAAACTGCTGTTATCACACAAAAATGGCTTGATAATATCAAAAACAACACAGGGCGTGATTTCAGATTTTAACACAAAAAAATTAAAGAAATTGTGTAAAAAAGCTATTGACAAGCAATCTAAAATATGTATAATTCGCCTAAATGTTTTAATTGTTAACTTTATGAAGAGTAATAAAAATGGCAAAAGCAGTAAAGATTAAAATTAAGTTGGAAAGCACGGCCGGTACCGGTTCTTTCTATCTGGCAGAAAAAAATCCGAGAACTCATCCGGAAAAGCTTACGTTGAAAAAATACGATAAAAAGTCTCGCAAGCATGAAGAGTTCGTCGAAAAGAAAATTAAGTAGTTTTTTTTCTGTATGAAAAATGAAAGAGGGGTCAAGCTGTTTTGACCTCTTTTTTTAATCTCCTTTTTCAAGCGGATGAGCTTTATCATAATCTTTTTGCAAAGTTTCGATTTGAACATCGGTGTAACGTTGGGTCGTGATTA
>JAFUXW010000250.1 GCA_017477035.1 Alphaproteobacteria bacterium
ATTTTATAGGTAAAAGCTATTTACAACCGATAACTACCGATAATGGTGTGCCGATGTATAATGTGACATTTGAGCCGAGATGCCGTAACAATTGGCATATTCACCATAAAGGAGGTCAGATTTTATTGGTAACATCGGGGCGCGGGTGGTATCAGGCATGGGGTGAAAAACCACGCGAATTAAAAATCGGCGATGTTGTAAATATTCCACCTGAAACCAAACATTGGCACGGTGCAGCAAAAGACAGTTGGTTTACACATATTGCTGTCGAAATTCCATCTCAGGGAGGATCTAATGAGTGGCTTGAACCTGTAAGCGATGAAGAATACAATAAATTAAAATAGGGCTAAAAAATGACTATGTGGATAATTATAATGTGGGTAATAATAGCAGTTGTAGTCACAGCGCTTTTTTACTTAGGTTTTAGGGTGCCGAATTTATTTGAATCCGAAGTTGTTTCCGGATGGAAAGATTTTAAACAATTCTCTTTGGGACTGCTGATAACGTGGGGTTTTACTGGAATAATGATTGTTTGCATAGATTTTGTGAATGCTCTTGTTTGCGTGGTGTATTTAGCAATGATTTGGGCAGCAAGCGACTTTGCTTTTTGGTTTATTGAAAAAATAACCAATACCACTTTTGCGCATTATTACGCAGGTTGGTTTGCCGTTTTAGTAACAACATTTGCGTTAATGTTCGGTTGGTATCTTGACAACAAAGTATGGCAGACTGATTACGAATTAACAACAGATAAAAATGTTTTTGATACAAAAATTGCAATGTTTGCCGATTCACACATTGGAACTACTTTTGATGGAAATGGATTTGCCGAACATCTTAAAAAAATTCAAGCTCAAACTCCTGATGTTGTTGTGGTGGTTGGAGACTACGTTGATGACGGAACTTCAAAAGAAGATATGATAATTGCTACTAAAGCATTAGGAAAAATGAAAACAAAATATGGTATCTATTTTGTTTCCGGCAACCACGATAAAGGATATTACGGAGCTCAACATCGCGGATTTTCGGAACAGGATTTAATGCAAGAATTGAAAAATAACGGAATTAAAGTGTTACGAGATGAAAATGTGTTAATAAATGATACATTTTATATTATAGGAAGACGTGATTTTTCAGAAGTAAAAGAACAAGGAGGATCCCGACTCTCTATGAAGGAATTGCTCAAAGATCTTGATAAAAACAAATATATGATTGTTTTAGATCATCAACCGGCTGATTTTGTTAATCAGGCAGAATCGGAAGTTGATTTAGTTTTGTGCGGTCACACACATGGCGGGCAGCTTTTTCCGTTTAATCAGGTAGGCAAATGGATAAAAGCCAATGATTTGGTTTATGGTCATGAAAAACGCAATAAAACGGATTTTATAGTTACTTCAGGAATATCCGATTGGGCCATTAAATTTAAAACGGGAACAAAATCGGAATTTGTTATAATTAATATTAAAAAGGGAGAATAATATGTATGAAATTTTAAACAAGATTAATTCACCAAAAGATGTTAAGAAACTTAGCATTGACGAGTTAACGTTATTGGCTAGTGATATACGTGATGCGTTATTTAACAGATTAACTAAAATCGGAGGACATTTTGGGCCGAATTTTGGTATTGTGGAAGCGGAAATTGCGATGCATTATGTATTTGATTCTCCGCGTGATAAATTTGTTTTTGATGTATCTCACCAAAGCTATCCGCATAAAATACTGACCGGACGTAAATCTGGATATATTGATGATGCGTGTTTTATACAAGATTCCGGTTATACCAATCCGGACGAGAGTGAACATGATTGGTTTAATGTCGGACATACATCAACATCCATATCATTGGCCAGCGGTTTGGTTAAAGCACGTGATTTA
>JAFUXW010000251.1 GCA_017477035.1 Alphaproteobacteria bacterium
GAAATAATCTGAACCATTGTTCAATAGGTATAGAATTGCAATCATCTTCTATGGGGCAAAAAAAATATTCGGCAGAACAATTGAACAGTTTGGCGGTGTTGGCAAAACAAATTATCAGTCACTACCAAATTCCGCTGTATAATGTGGTCGCTCATAGCGATATAGCACCAACAAGAAAACCGGATCCGGGAGTGGCATTTCCATGGCAATATATGGCAAGAAAAGGTATTGGTCTCTGGTATGATGTCAGAGATGCTACGAAAATAACAGATAATAATGTTGAAAATTTACTTGGAACAATAGGGTATGATACCTCAGATTTAGCTGCTGCAAGCTATGCTTTCTGTCGGCATTTTATACCTCAAGAAATACCGTTATTAAATACTATTGATGAGATAGTTGAGAATGTATATCCGCAAGATTTTGTTTTGCCTGAAAAGTATATGTCTATACTGAAAGCTTGTGCATACAGATACGGTAGAATCAATAGTCGTCACGACTAATTCTTTTAATTGTTTTTCGGTTATATTTTGTTTTGTCTTGGGTGACCAATTTGTGAGTGAACGGTTTTCCGTTGTGGTCTTGAATTTCTTCATCACGAGCACCTCGGCGATAAGCGGAAAATCGCTCTCTTACCTGAGCTTTTGCGTCTTTCAGTTCTTGTTTTGTCGGTTCGTTTAATTTGTTCATACCCAATCTCCTATATTATCCAACACGAGGATAAGATACTTTAATACGAGAGAAAAATCAACTTTTATTTAGCGATAATGGTGTAGTGGACTGATTGTTCATCTTTTTTATCGGTGTTTTCCCATGTGCGCCGGTAATAACAGAAAATGTCAACTTTACCCTGATTTTTTATCCTGAAGCTGAGTTCTTTGATACCGCCGGCTCCTATGAGATTGGTGTGTTGATGAACATATTTTTCTCTGATATTTCCCAAGATGTTTTGTTCTTTAGGCTCTATTTCAAATTTCCAACTAAAACCTGTTGTAGGGTTTTCTGCCAATGTGATAACAGCAGTCTGACCGACAGATAAAGTTATATCACGACCGTTATCTTGTTCAGATAAATATATTATATCTTGTTCACAAGCTGTTAAAAATATTAAAATTAAGCCTAAAAAAATTTTTTTCATAATCTCTCCTTAGTTAAAATAACTGTTTAATTAATGACTGATTTCTAATCCTTATTCAAGTTCTTTACACACTTATCAACCAGACATATTATGTATTGCTCGGAAAAGAAATATAAATATTTTAACCATATATTGACAAATAGATGATATATGTTATATATAATGGTCATTGTTTTAACAATTTGAGGTTATGTTTAAAAAAGGTTATGAGCCCCACGTATTCGTATGTAATTAATTTACTACTGGTTTTTTTTCTCGTTTTTTGTAATGCTTTCTTTGTGATTTCTGAATTTGCGATTGTTAAGATTCGCCGCACCAAATTGGAAGAGTTGGCGCATTTTGGTAGTAAACGCGCAAAAATCGCCTTGGAAATCAATGAACATTTGAATACTTATTTGAGCGCTACTCAGCTTGGTGTTACGTTGGCATCATTAGGCTTGGGTTGGCTTGGTGAGCCGGCCGTTTCTCGTTTAATTGAAGATTTGTTGTCTAATTTTAAAATCAATGAAGTTCTGCTTCATTCTCTCGGATTTGGTATTGCTTTTACCTTTATAACTCTTTTACATGTTGTGCTGGGAGAATTGGTGCCAAAATCTATGGCTATTCAAGATACGGAACGCTATGCTTTGTTCATAGCTTTACCACTATACAGTTTTAATAAGTTATGCACACCTATAATCTGGTGTTTTGATTACGTATCTATGTATATATTAAAGTTGATGAGAATTGAGCAATCAGATGAAAACGAAGATGCTCATTCGGAAGAAGAAATAAAATTGATTATTGATGCTTCACAAAAGGGTGGGGTAATTGACGATACAGAAAGCGAAATTATTCAAAACGCTATTTATTTTTCAGAAATATTTGCCCACGAAATCATGATTCCGCGCAAAGATATGGTATGTATATCTAAAGATGCTTCGTTTGAAGAAGTTATGAAGCTTGTCAAAGAGCATAAGCACACGCGTTTTCCGGTTTGTGCCGAAGATAAAGACCAGATTTTGGGAATGATACATATTCGTGATATTTTGGAAAATAATGATACTCAACATAAAGATATTATAAAACGTATTACACGGAAAATTTTATTTGTTCCTGAAAATAAGTCAATTTCCGAAATTTTACATGAGATGATGAAAACTCGTATTCAGGCCGCAATCGTGGTTGATGAATATGGCGGAACGGCCGGTTTGCTCACAATGGAAGATATTTTGGAAGAATTAGTCGGTGAAATCAGAGATGAACACGATGAGGTTGAGGAAGAACCGATTAAAAAAATTGATGCTCAAAATTATGAATTTGATGGTATGTATCTGGTAGAAGATGCTTTTGAAGAAATGGAACTTCCGTATAAGGATTTGGAAGAAAGCACAATAGGAGGATATTTGTTCAATTTATTGGGACAGGAACCGAAGATAGGTGATAAGGCAGAGGACGAGTATTGTGTTTATATGGTGTTTAAAATTGATAATATGCGGATTACCAGAGTTAAAGTATCATTAAAAGAAAGAACTAATGAGCAAAACTCATAGATAAAAAATAAATTTAATATTGACAAAAAATACATAATAGTTTATCTTCGTTGCCAGAGATAAGCTATTAATAAATATATAATTATGGAAATAGATTTCAGAATCAGAGATTGGGAAAATGCTCAAAAAGTTTTTGACTTTTATAAGCAGGAAACGACCTGTTTTGATGAGCGAGGTTTGCTGA
>JAFUXW010000033.1 GCA_017477035.1 Alphaproteobacteria bacterium
AGGAGCTAATACTCCCGTAATAATAAAGTATCCGTTCTGGCAGATGACGCTGGCAAATGAAAAAGCGGTATATGCCTGCTTAAATTATGGTGAATCATTCTGCCCAGAGGAAATTGCAGATAGAAGTATATGTATTGATGGTGATATTGCAACCATATTACAAGAGTCTTGACCGAAATTGACTTGTTTTGACTCGTTTTGTCTCGGCTTTTAAAATCTAACCGATTTATTTACCAACTTATTTACCAACGTGATATAATAAATCTGGTTGGTAAATATATTGGTAAAAAGGTTGGTAAATCTATGAGTTTGAAAGATAAGATTATCGAGCTATGTTCTTATGACGATGAACAAGAATGGTTTGAATTTAAAGAGAATTGGTTTCAGCCGGAAGAGCTTGGAGAATATGTTTCTGCGTTGTCGAATGCAGCAGCATTTCATTATCAGGAAATGGCGTATTTTATTTGGGGTGTTAATGATGATACCCATGAGATAGTTGGAACCAATTTTAATCAGTACTGTGACTATAACAAAGAACCGTATCAAAATTACTTGGCTAGAAATCTTTCTCCAAGTATTAATTTTACTTTTGAAGAGGTAGAAATCAACGGTAAAAGAGTAGTTGCATTACTTATTCCACCGGCAACGGAAATACCCACATCATTCCGTGAAACTCGTTTTATCAGAATTGGATCTTCAAAAAATAATATAAAGAAATATCCAAAACGTGAAATCCAGCTTTTTAAAATTTTGGACGGGCGTATAGAAACTATAGAGACTATTCCAGCAAAATATCAGGACTTAACTTTTAACAAACTGTTTGGATATTATGGCTCAAAAGGGATAGTTCTTAAAGAAGAAACTTTTGAGAAAAACTTAAAACTTAGAAATAAAGACGGTGAGTATAATATGCTTGCCCAGCTTCTATCAGATAATTCTCATATACCGCTCAGAGTTTCAATATTTGAGGGGGAAACGAAGAGTGCGCCTTTGTTTTCTGTTCGTGAATTTGGCAATAATTGTATTCTTTATTCGCTGGATAGTTTGCTCCAGTATGGAGATGTTTTGAATATTATACAAGCGGATGAAACAGACAGAGTCGTTGAACGCAAAGAAGTACCTTTGTTTGATAACAAAGCATTTCGCGAGGCTATTATTAATGCAGTACTTCATAATTATTGGGCGTCCGGAAATGAACCGATGATTTCAGTTTATTCTGATAGAATCGAAATATTATCCAGAGGGACGTTGGCACCGGCACAGACAATGGAAGGGTTTTATCTTGGTGAGTCTGTTCCGGTTAATGAGAAATTATCGGAGATATTCTTGCAACTGCATATCAGTGAAAAGTCTGGAAGAGGAGTTCCTACCATTATTGACACATATGGCAAGGATGCCATTACCTTTAGAGAAAATTCAATTGTGGTTACGATTCCGTTTAACAGGCTTAATGAAGTTGGTAAAAAGGTTGGTAAAAAAGTTGGTAATTCCGATGTGGATAGACCCATATTAAATTCCAGAAGGCAGACAATCCTGTTGGAAATCAAGCAGAATCCATATGTAACAAAACACGAGCTTTCAGAAATAATAGGTATAAGTACTACAGCCATTGATAATAATATTGCTTATTTGAGAAATAATGGTTTTATTGAGAGAGTTGGTAAAACTAAAGGCGGATATTGGAAGGTTATTGAGTGATTAAACCAGATTAGAAATTAAAAAATATTAAATGGTAAGGAATAAGATTTTTCTAGAGATTGTGCCAATACTGTCGGCACAATTCGATCTGTATCGAACAAAAATGCGGAATCCGCAAAAATGTCGATTAGAGTATTGAATAAGCTATTCCTATGACGTATAATTCTATTGAACAAAAATGCGGATTCCGCATTTTTGTTCAATAAGTAATGAGGTGGAACAATATGGAAATACGCAGAGATATATATTTGAATAAGCTTATTTCAAAAAAGCATAACGGAATAATTAAGGTTGTAACAGGTATTCGCAGTTGTGGAAAATCATACCTTTTAT
>JAFUXW010000252.1 GCA_017477035.1 Alphaproteobacteria bacterium
ATTGTCGTGTCGGATTAGGAGTCGTGCACCGAATAAACTATTTACGAGAGCCTTTGTATAAGGGATTACTGGATTATAAGGAAGTTGAAGTAAGACTTAAAAATCTGTATGATGTATACCATAATCGTTTGCAACAAATAATTCAGAAATGTATTAAAAAATTCGGTTTTTGTATGGTGCTGGATTGTCACTCAATGCCGTCTAAAATATGTTCAATTATAGACGACCGCTCGGGAATAGATATTTGTTTGGGAAATTTGTTCAGTCAAAGTTGTCCGCAGGACCTGAGTGATTTTTTTGCCGGTCAGTTTTGGGATAAAAATTACAAGGTTGAATTTAATTGCCCTTATTCCGGAGCCTTTATTACTTTTAACTATTGCCAGCCACGACGTAAAATGTATACTTTGCAGTTGGAAATTAACCGCGCCTTATATGCAAACGAAAATGCTTTGCAAAAGAATGAGCATTTTTATCAAATACAAGATGATGTTTGCAATGCTGTCATTAATTTTGCACAATATCTGAGCCGTAGCGCAAATATGTAAGTATAAAGTTTTGGTATAACAGGTAAACGAGATTCTTGATTATTTCTCGTTGTTTTCTTTTACGTAAAAAAACATTATAAATTTTTGTCGGTATTGTGACAAATTTTATAAGCAGACCATAGTGTTACAGATTAAATTTAATGTTATTAATAAAATATACAAAAAAATGATTGACTTTTGTCTATGGGAGAGGGTATAATCAATTATAGAGTAACGGACTAGAAGGAGAAAATTGCTATGAGTGAATTGTTTTTAGACAAAGACGGAAAGCCCTATACAGGAGTTGTGGGTGGTTTTGATGAAAATAATTTTGGTGAAAAAAAGGAATATATTGCCGGGTTGTTGGTTCATCAAGAGAAAAGAGAACCCGGCGAAGATGGTAGGGTACATAGTATTTCTGCAAATTATAAATATGAAGATGGCAAAAAATATGTTAAGGAACAATTTGTAAAATTGTCCTCAGATGCAATGAAGATTGATGAAATATATGATAAAAAAGGGTTTTATGATTCTGAAAATAAGTTTACCGGAAGTATAAAGTCAAGAGTTGACGATTATGGAACTATGATATTTACTTCAGTAGAAACAATATTTGATAAAGATACAGAAACCGGAAAAATAGAAGAAGAATCGGTACCTGGGGTATATGTTCACAAAGTAGGAAAATATACTTCGTCAGCGCCATTTAAAGAAACAGAATCAATGATAAAAACAAATGGAGAGTGCTTTGAATCCAGGGACGGATCGGTAATACACAAATGGTCACAAAAAAATGAACAAAAAGATGGCCTGGAGCAATATTTTTACAAAAATGGTCAACTTAAATATTCGCTAGAATGGAAAGAAGGTCAGACAAGTGGATTTGAGAAAAAATTTGATGAAAAGGGAAATGTTACAGAAGTTAACTACTTTGTGAACGGTTGTAAACAAAAATATCACGGGTTAGAAAAGATGGTTGCTCCGAAAGAGGATTCGGCAAAAGAGAATTTAGCAGAAAAGAATAAGGCAAATAAAAGATCAGCGAAGGATCAAGAACATGGTATACGAGGCGTTGTTGATAGGTTACGTCGGCTTGTAAACTGCTGATAGATATAATATTTTATGATAGGAGTACATCTGGCAATTCGCAATATTAAAAAACCCCGTGTTACGCGGGGTTTAGTTTTGTATATATAAAATTGTGTAAAAGAGGTATCGTTGTATGCTTTTTGCTTGCGATTTAATGTAAATGTAAGTAAACTCTTTTCGTGTTATTATATAAGGAAAGGAGTTTGTAAATGTCTAAAATCTTGATTACTTCCGCATTGCCGTACATTAACGGAGTTCCTCATTTAGGACACATGGTCGGTTGTCTGCTGCCGTCCGATGTATATGCTCGTTATATGCGGATGATGGGAAACGAGGTTTTATATATTTGCGGAACCGATGAGCATGGTACGGCATCTGAAGTAGGCGCATTAAAAGAAGGTCTGCCAGTAGAAGAATATTGCAATAAATATCATGAACGTCACAAAAAAACATATAAAGATTTTAATTTGTCATTCGACTTTTTCGGTCGTTCTTCCAGCGAGCAAAATAAAGAGATGACTTACCATATTTTTGAGCAGTTGGATAAAAACGGATTTATTACCGAGAAAACCATGAAACAGGTATATTCTGTTGATGATAAAATGTTTTTGGCAGACCGCTACATCACAGGTACCTGCCCACATTGCGGATATGATAAAGCACGCGGTGATCAGTGTGAAAACTGTACAAAGGTTTTAGAGCCTACCGATTTGATAAACCCACGCTCTACGGTTTCTGGCAGCACAAACTTGGAAGTGCGAGAAACCAAACACCTGTTTTTGAATTTGCCGAAGATAGAAGAAAAATTGGTTGAATGGTTAAAAACAAAAGAAGCTTTTTGGCCGGATGTTGCATATTCCATTGCTAAAAAATGGGTAAAAGAAGGTTTACAACCGAGATGTATTACTCGTGATTTGAAATGGGGATTTCCGGTTAATAAAGAAGGTTACGAAAATAAAGTATTTTACGTGTGGTTTGATGCCCCAATCGGCTACATCGGAATTACAAAACAATGGGCAGATGAAAAACCTGATGAGCGCAATTGGAAAGATTGGTGGATGGATGCTAAAGACTTGCGTTATGTCGAGTTCATGGGAAAAGATAATGTACCATATCATTCAATTACATTTCCGGCGACATTACTCGGAACCGGAGAAAATTGGACTAAAGTGGATTATTTAAAGGGGTTTAGCTACCTAACTTATGAGGGAGGTAAATTTTCTAAATCAGAGCATCGCGGAATTTTTGCCGAAGACGCAATTAAAGAATTTCCTGCGGATTACTGGCGCTATTGGCTGATGGCAAATGCTCCCGAAGCATCGGATTCTTCATTTAGTTTAGAGAGTTTTGTCGCAACAGTTAATAAAGATTTGAATGGTGTGCTGGGTAATTTTGCTCAACGTGTGATGAAAATGACGGCTTCTAAGTTAGGAGCTTTTGTTCCGGTCGGCGGTGAGTTGCAAGGGGTAGATAACGAATTTATAAATACTTTACAAATCAAGGTTGATGATTATTTCAGATATATGAATCAGTTGGAGTTTAGAAAGGCTATTAATGAATTGCGCTCTATTTGGGTTGAAGGAAATAACTATATTACTAAAACTGAACCATGGACTGTTATCAAAGAAGATGAAATAAGAGCTGCAACAATTTTACGCTTGTGCTTGAATGTTGTGCGAATATATGCAGCATTGAGCGCCCCACTTATGCCAGATACTTCCGCAAAAATTATGGCAAAATTTGGTTTGAGTTCAGATGATTTACCGATACTGAAAGATTTTAACGTGGCTAAAGAAATTCAAGCCTTGAAGGTTGGAATGCCGTTTGAAACAGGAGAAGCTTTGTTTGAAAGGATTACTCCTGAAAAACTAGCCGAACTGCAACAAAAATATGGGGGACAAAATGTCTAAATTAAAGGAAAAAAGTGAATATATGGCAATGCGTGTCAGCGGATTTTTGGGCTGGGTGCATCGCGTGGTTATGCTGCTTACTTTTCCGATACGTAAATTTTGGCAGATTGTTACTGTTTGCGCTGTTGTTTTGGCAATTTTAATTGCTATTCCGCTGTGTTACGGTATACCTTTTCGCGATATATGGGATTGGTATATGATAAAAATGCCGAATCATGAATTTATTGAAGCTAAAGATAAAATATTGTTCAATACTGAAGAGGGATTAAATAAGGTTAAACGCACTATTAAAGAAATTGTACCAAATAAAAAATCAGGTATCGAAAAAAATAAAAAAGAAGAAGAAAAAGATAGGGGGCCTCAATTTATTTCATGGAATGTGGCAGAATTTCATCGTGCCAGATATAAACCTCAAAAATCTCTGCCCGTAGCACAAAAAGTTGAAGTTAAAGTTGCTGAAAAACAAGTTCCGATAAAAAAAGAGGAAGTGGTAAAAAAAGCAGAAGTAGCTCCGGTTGAAAATGTAATAATTAAAAATGATTCATTTGCAGAAAAAAAAGTCGAATCTCTGGTCGCAAATGATGTTGAAAATTATAATGATGTAAAAAATAATAAATTAGCAGTTTCACTTGTTGATGAAAAAGTTCCGGAAAAAGCAGAAAAAATTAATTTGAGTGATTATTATGTTAAATTGAGAAGTGAAGACTTGCTGTATCTCAGTAAACCGGAGGCAATAAGCGGTGACGCCAGAGTGGTAGGGCCTAACAGTATGTATGTAAATGGTAAGTTTGTGTTTTTATATGGTATATACAGTCATCCGCGTCGTCACGATATTGAAGCAGCAACTCAATATTTGAAGAATGTTACAGAAGGAAGAAAAGTTAATTGTGCTGTAGTTGCCTATTCGCAAAAGACACAGTCTGCAACAGCATTATGCTTTGTAAACGGGGCATTTATAAATAAATTGCTTACTGAACATAACCTAGCTAAAAACGTATCATTGAAATAGGCAGAGTAATGTGGCAGCCCGTTTTTATGATCAGCGGATATATTTTAGGTATTTTAGGGTTGGTAATGCTAATTCCGGCTGGGTTTGATATATCTGAAACCGGTGATGATTGGTCTCCTTTTATAAGCGCGGCAATGATAACCATATTTTTTGGTTTTTCATTGTTTTTATCTAACTATACAAAAATAGAAAAAATAACGCTAAAACAAGGGTATCTGGTTACAGTAGTCAGTTGGATTTTAGTTTGTATGTTTGCCGCTATTCCGTTTATTTTGCATCACAGCACAGAAAGTATTACCGATGCAGTATTTGAAGCTACATCAGGAATAACCGGAACCGGCGCAACTATAATGGCAGATGTAGAGGTTTTACCGACATCTGTGCTGTTATGGCGTTCTCTTTTGAATTATATTGGTGGATTAGGAATTGTTATTTTTGCGGTGGCGTTGTTACCATTTTTAGGCATTGGCGGAATGCAGATGTTTCAGCACGAAAATTCAGATTCAAATGATAAATTTATGCCTAAATTCAGCTATATTGCAAAACGTATATTGATAGTCTATTTTTTGCTGACAGCAATTGCCAGCTGTGCTTTGTTTTTGTGTGGAATGGGGTGGTTTGATGCAATTAATCATGCAATGTCGGCAATTGGTACCGGAGGCTTTTCTACCAAAAATGAATCTATCGGAGCTTTTCATAGTGCAACAATTGAAGTGTTGATAATGATTTTTATGGCAGCAGGAGCTTTGCCGATGACTTTTTATATTTTGTTGGCCAGTCATCGTAATCCGGATAAAAACGGGCAAGTAAGAATGTTTCTTAAAATAACGCTTATCTTTTCATTATTATTGAGCGGGTATTTGTATTATACTTCTGATTTTTCTTTATTATCTTCTTTGCGTCAGAGCTTTTTTACTGTAATATCCATTGTTACAACAACAGGATTGAGTGCAAGTGATTATACGCAATGGGGAATTTGGATAACATCTGTAGTGTTGCTGTTGTCTTTAAGTGGTGGTTGCACCGGTTCTACCAGCGGTTCAATAAAGATATTTCGTTGGCAGGTTATAAAGGCATTCTTACGCAAATACTTTTTATCGGCAATAGAGCCAAATCGGGTAATACCACTAAAAATCGGAGAGGTTAATATGCCTGAAAAAGTAACGATGTCGGTATTTGTTTATGTTTTTTCATTTTTGATATGTTTGGCATTATTGACAGTTTTGTTAAGCGTATGCGGAATTGATTTTCGAACTTCGGTTGCTGCGGCAACAGCATGTATTACAAATGTAGGAGTTGGGGCTGTTGAGGTTATCGGACCAAGAGGGAATTACGCTTTCTTTTCAAATGAAATTAAGGAAATTTTGTGTTTTGCAATGTTACTCGGACGCTTGGAGGTTATTACCGTTATAGTAGTATTATCCAAGTCGTTTTGGAAGAATTAATGGTGGTCAGCTTTATTTTTATAATATTGTAAAACATACAATCGAACGGCAGATGAAAGATTGTCAACGTTTCTTTCTCTGTCAATAATGGTAACAAGTTCGTTACGGCTTAAATTTTTTTCTTTGGCGATGTCTATAAATTCTTGGTAGAAATCTTCTTCCAAGCTTATGCTGGTGGCGTGCCTGCCGGCAATTAAAACGGAAATTTTAATCATTATTTTTTACGATAGCTGTCAATTGAAACAACTTCGGCATTGCCGGAAGCAACTGATTGCGTTAACGGACTTTCAGCATCTTCAAAAACTTCCTGTTCAAAGCTGAGGCCGAATTTAGCATATGGATCGGCAAAATAAGTAATAGCATCATAAGGGATTGTAATGGTTTGAGAAATTCCACCGAAACTTAAATCAACCGAAAAACTATTGTGACGTACTACCAGATTATCAAACTGGTTTTGTAACACAATGGTCATAGTATCAGGATACTGTATTTTAAGATTTTTAGAAACAACAGTTCCCGAAAAATTAGTTTTAAATGTAATGTAAAAATGGTTTTCGCCGGGAAGTCCTTGTTCTTCAACAATTTTCAACGCGTAATATACGACGTTGCGCAAAGATTTCTCAACTAGCCTGTCATAATTTATTTCATTAACAAAATCAACCATATCTCTATTCCAATTAGCAAGAATGAGCCGTTCTGTTGCTGGGTGGCTCTTACCCCACTTCAAACTAACCAAAGCTTAAAGGATTTAAGTTTGTTGCTGTCGCATTAAGCAGCTAAAGCAACTGGTGCAAAATTATCATTTGCATTCATTTATTTTGAACCGATAACGGTGGTATCTCACCGGACACAGCACATATCTTTATTATACACCGTCAATCCTATTTCACCCCCATAAATGGTGGAGGTGCCGAGTACTGCCCTCGGGTCCGAAGTATCTATGTCATAAGGCCTCTGGTGTCACAGTCAATTACTTGACGAGATATATTATATATATTATGGGGAAAATTTCAAGAGATAAAGCAATTTTATGAAGAAATGAGCTTGATTAACGTAAGATAATAAATAATAAGTGCAGCAAAATCAAACACTTATCTTTATATGTTTTATTAAATTTAACTAATTTTTAATTTTTTGCTGGATTTTAAAAAAAAACCGTGTTATATGACTCCTGTTTTTAACTTTTTGTTAAGTCTTTTTAACAAAGCGTTAAATTGAGTTAATACTGTTTGTTTAACTGCATTTAATTGCTAAACTGTTCGGAAATTCTTAAAAGATGGGAAGACGGTTGTTATTCAAACAGCTTGAGAAGGTGGCACGTCATCGTGTTTAATAGGTTAGGACTTTTTTTAGTTAGTGTGCTCGCATTATTCAGTAGCGCAATTTATGCCCATGAAGATAGAAATGTGGCAGCTCTTAACGGGTATTATCTGGATAGCTCTCTTTGTTTGGCTGCGGCAGAGCATGCCGGAGCAAAGTATGGTGTGAGCTATGATTTGTTGCAAACAATTTCAGCTGTTGAGAGTGGTAAGTGGAGTGATTTGCATAATACGTATGTAGCTTGGCCGTGGACCATCAATGTCAATGGTAAAGGTTATTACTTTGAAAGCAAAGAAGAAGCGGTTGAAGCTGTTAAAAAATTTCAAGCAAAAGGTATTAAAAGTATAGACGTTGGTTGTATGCAAATTAATCTGAAGTTTCATGGAGATGCTTTCTCTTCCGTTGAGGATGCTCTAAATCCGGAAAACAATGTTCAATATAGTGCAAAGTTTTTGCGTTCTTTATATTCTCGCTTAGGTAATGATTGGCAGAAAGCCGCTAAAAGGTATCATTCTGCGAATGCTAAAGAGGGAAATGTTTATGCAGCACGCTTGGAAAAACGTTTTAATATTTATAAAAATATCGGATTGTCTGAGGAAAAAGAATTGTTCTGATTATGACCATTCAGGTGTTCAAATACAGAAAGAAATATCATATAAAAAGCTATGAGGTTGATTGTCATGGCTTTTTGCGTATTGTCAGTTTGATGAATTTTTTGCAAGAAGCCGCAGTAGAGTCGGCAGATGCACTTGGATTCGGTTTTGAAAAATGTCGAGATAAAGGTGTTGTGTGGGTTGGCTCAAATTATTTGATTAAAATCAGCAGACTTCCGAAAATAAATGAACATATAATAATAGATACGTGGCCGGCCGAGGGAAAATTATGGGGCGCTATACGTAATTTTACGATAAAAGATGAAGAAGATAATATAATAGTTAGAGCTACTAGCCAATGGGTACTGATAGATTTTGCCCGTCGCCGTCCGGTTATGCTTAATAAATATTTTCCGGAGTATAATTTTTTAGATGAAAAAGTTATGGATGACGATTTTCATAAATTATCTCAAGTCGAAAATCCTGATACTATTAAGGATATTTTGGTGCGTTATGATGATATTGATATAAATAATCATGTTAATAATGCGGTATATCCTTTGTGGGCGAGTGAAGGTTTAGAGCCTGATTACAGAATGAAACACATTCCGTCTGAAATAGAAGTATGCTTTAAAAAATAGGCGCTGTTCGGGGAGAAAATAGTAGTGCATACGCAAGTGAAAAGTAATGAAAGTTTTCATACTATTTTAGATAAAAACAGCAATGCAGAATTGGCTGATGTTCGGTTTATATGGCAGAATGTTACATTAGGGTAGCCGGTAGTAAGGCGCGTCTCGGACTGATGTTTTGTTTTAAAACCGCATGAAAAATCGGATATGCTCGTTCGCATTCGGTAATTGCTATATTTAAAAGTTGAGAAAGTTTGTCAGTAAGATTATGTTCGTTTTCAGCGATAAATAGAGAGTGTTTAAAAATCGGCATTCCGGTTTCTTCCCAATATGAAAAATACCCAAGCCATAAGTCTTCATTAAGTAGTGCTAAAAGCTCAAATATACTAGGTAGATTGACATTTTCGTGTTCTAAGTTAAGCAGGCAGGAAATGTGAAGACAACGCATTTTTTCTTCCCAAGCAAAAAACAGCAACATATTATCCCAACGTCCGGAAATTTCCACAACCACTTCATTCTGATTGCGGCGTTCGGTGGAATGTTGGCGATGAGCAAACAAATACTCAATGTCATCAATCGGATTATATGCAGACAATTTTTCAGCGAACATAAGACCTTCCCAAAACAACGGATTCTGACTAAGAATGGCACAGTAGCGCAAAAAAACAATTTTAAGTCATAAGTTTTCCACTTTTTTACAAAAATAAAAAAATATTTTAAAACTTAAAAAAAATAAATAGCGATATATCAACGAATTAAAAATAAAGATGTTTATAATATTTTTTTAGATGTGGATTATCTGTTTTTTGTTAATATACTTTTAAGCAATAAATAGTAAAGGGGCAAAAATGATTGGTTTGGCATATCCGGAAATATCTCCGATAATTTTCTCTGTAGGACCGATAGCAATAAGATGGTATTCAATGGCTTATTTAGTCGGGATTGTGCTCGGTTGGTGGTTGGCAGCAAGCAGAGTAAAAAAATATAATTTAGGGTTGACTAAGAGTAATTGCGAAGATATTGCTTTTGCTGTCACCTTAGGAATTATATTGGGAGGCCGAATCGGATATGTTTTATTTTACGGTTCCGGACAGTATTGGCAAAATCCATTGGAAATACTTGAGGTATGGCATGGCGGAATGTCGTTTCACGGTGGAATTTTCGGAGTTATTATTGCTCTGTTTATAAGCTCTCGTTTAATAAAATATCCTTTTTTAAAGTTGACGGATCTGGTGGCACCGGTGGTTCCGATAGGTATATTCTTGGGACGCTTGGCAAACTTTATAAATGATGAATTATGGGGAAGAGTTACCGATGTTGCGTGGGCAATACGTTTTCCGCGCGGCGGGTATTTACCACGCCACCCGTCGCAGCTTTATGAAGCCTGTTTAGAGGGTATCTGTTTATTTGTAATTCTTAACTTGTTATGGAAAAATAAGTGGTGCAGAGAGCATGACGGAATTATCTCGTCGGCATTTTTATTGGGATATGCCGGTTTTAGATCATTAATAGAACAATTCCGAGAACCTGACGCGCAAATAGGATTTTTATGGGGCGGTTTTACAATGGGGCAATTGCTGTCGTTGCCGATTATGTTAATAGGAGCTTATTTATTGTTGCGGTGGCTTATTCCTAAAAAAGCCAGCGAAAACTAAATTACCGTCGTTACATTGCAGTTATAACGATAACTTTTTTGCAGTGCGTTGTGAGTTCTTTCGATTACTTCGGAAGCATTGCGGTCTTTACGAGTTTTTTCCGATACACAGACTGATATGGTTATTTTGAGACTTTTGTTACCTGTAAGTATAAATTCCGAGGCCGCAATATTGTGTCTGATGTTGTCGGCATACTCTTTGGCGTGACGGGCGTCCTCATTTTTGAATACCATAATAAGTTCAGATTCGTTATTGCGATAGAGCGTTAATTTATATGGCATATCTAGAATGCTGTTCACCACCAATTGTTCCAAATTTTTAAATTTTTCTCTTCCGATGATTTGCTGCAATTTGTCACTGTTATCTATGCTAAACAAAGCGACTGTATATTTGAACGGAAATTTTGAATTTGCGTTTGCTAAATAAGAAGTTTTACTTCCTACATGTTCCAGATAATCATAGTGATAGCGATGATACAAATCCAAAATGGTAGTGCATAATAAAATCAGTGAAAATCCTAAAAAGAACGTTGTTAACCCTGATTGATTTCCAGCATATAAAATTCCCATAAGCAGACAGCTGTCGGCATAGAACAAACCGGTATTTATAACAGTATTTTTAAAGCTGACAGATATTGCGAGCGGTGCTAACATCATCGCCCATAGCGAACAAGCCCATAAAGGGATAGATTCTATGGTTATATCAATGTGCGGGATAAGTTTTATGCAGTTGCAAAAATGCTGGGCAATTATAGCTTGAATCAATAAAATAAATAAAAGATAAGCATTACGTTTTGTATTCAACTTTGATTGCGGTAAAAAATATAAAACGGCAAAATCAAATGGTAATAAAAAGCATAAACATTGAAATTCGTCGTGTGATGCAAAAGCCACCCCGTATTGTGCTTTGAGTTGATTGATTATAATATAGCAAACAAGACCTATACTTAGGCTGAATAATGGTTTTGATTGATTGGCAATATATAATAAACCAATGGTTGCTGCAGTGATAAATAAAAAAAGATAATGTAGCAATAAAGGTATGAACTGAGTATAAGGATTTCCGGCATAAAAAGCCAATAATCCGAAAAGCAAAAGAAAAGCCGGCAAAAAAGAACTTTTTATAGTTGAAAAAATATATTTTAAATTTTCACCACTTTTAAAAATCATACCGCTCTCCTTTGAGAAGTGATATTAATTCAAAAGAGTTTAAATTTTATTTACACATTTTATGACAGAACTATCACCATACGAGTAAAAACGATATTTTTGCTCAATGGCATGTTTATATGCTTCTTTCATTCGTTTTGTTCCGCCAATGGCGCAAATCAGCATAAATAATGTTGATTTAGGCAGATGAAAATTAGTGATAATCATATCAATAATTTTGAATTTATATCCGGGGGTTATAAAAATATCTGTTTCTCCGCAAAACGGGTGAAGTATACCATTATCGTCAGCAGCGCTTTCCAATAAACGTACCGATGTTGTGCCGACGGCAATAATACGTCGTCCCTCGTGTTTGGCTTGATTTATGACATTTGCGGTTTGTTCGGAAATTATGCCGTATTCCGCGTGCATCTTATGGTTTTCGGTATCTTCGGTTTTAACCGGCAAAAAAGTTCCGGCACCAACGTGGAGGGTCAAAAATACGCGTTTAACTCCTATTTTATCTATTTCTTTGAGCAGTCTGTCAGTAAAATGCAGTCCGGCAGTTGGGGCTGCTACAGCTCCGTTGTGTTTGGCGTAAACAGTTTGATAATCTTCTTTATCGTTATACGGGTTCCACAATCCTTTTAATGGCTTATCGCGTTTGATATAAGGAGGCAGTGGCATTGAACCATATTTTTCTAAAAACACTCCGAGCGAATCGGCGGAACAATTAAACCTGATAAAAACTCCGTCCTCTTCATCTTTTTGCAAAACTTGTGCGCAAAAATCAGATTCTTCTGCGCTGATTTCGGCAGTGTAAAAACGAATCGTATCGCCGACGTGCAGTCTCTTGGCGTTTTTGATAAATGCCCACCAGCTTAAACCATCATCAGGATGATATAAAGTGACTTCTACCAATGCTTCTCCGCGTTTTCCATAGAGACGTGCCGGAATGACTTTGGTGTCGTTAAATACCATGATGTCACCAGATTTTAGTATTTTCGGTAAATCATAAAAATGCCGGTCAGTTAAGGTATTTTCTTCAGATAAATCAAGCAAACGGGAACTATCACGAGGTGAGGCTGGTTGCTTTGCAATTAAATCACGGTCTAAATCAAAATCGAACAAATCAACTTTCATATTAAATTCCTCAAGAGTTTTGTTCTTTATAATATGGATAAAAATATTAAGCAAGATTTTATTTCAATAATATTTGGCAATATTTTTCTCAATTTGTCAATGTAACTATTTTTAGGGCATTTTATGGGCGTTTGCTGAAAAAAAATAAAAAAAATGTATTTTTTTGACAAAAAAGTATTGCAAAAGTGTAAAAATTGGTGTATAGTCACCCAAGAAATAATGAAAAAGTATGCACTTAAAGGAGTTTTCAAATGAGCAATAATGTAAGAAGCAATTCTACCGTAGACGAGCAAGCGTATTTGAGATTTATGGAAGAAGTACGTGAAGCTAAAGATCCTACGCATAAAAAAGGTAAAAAGGTTTTGATAGACTACTGTCAGAATGTTTTGAAGTATCACTTAAATCCGGTTAGAATGAGTTATGCCGTAAAATACTTGGAAGAGAATGCTCCAAGTAGTGATGTCTTGGCAGAGTTTAAAGATAAAATTAATACTGAAAAATTCAAAAAAGAAAGAGCTGAAGCTATATTGCGCGGAGGCTTTATTGACTTGGAGGATGCCGTAAATTACTTGAAAGTAAAGGATGAAAACAATCCATTACTTAAAGAGTTAAAGGTTGACGATATAGAGGCTCTGAAAGAAGAACGCGCACGTGATATGGCTGAAAATAGAGCTAAATATAGAGTTAATGGAAGATTTGATCCGCATATTCACGCTGCTGATGAGTATTTGGATAATTTACCGAAGCACATCATAGAGAAACCGGTAGAAAAAATCGTTGAAAAGGAAGTTGAAAAATTAATGTTTTTTGATGGTCAAAGAATTCCACCGGAGAACAGTGAGGCTGTTGAGAAAAACAGAGCGTGGATTAAATCGGCATACAAAGAGCATTTTGAAGCAGAAGAAGATGGTGTTCCGGCTTGGCGTAAACATAATGCCGATGTTTTGGATAGACTTAAGTTCGTAGATTCCGAAAATAAAGAAAATGCAGAGGTTCGTAGAAAATCTGAGACCACTATTTGGGAAATTGCCAAGAATGAAGTTTTAAGAGAACGTTCTTTTGACTTCAGCTTCATGAAATTAAGAGAAGCAGACAGACTTAAATTACTGCGTGCCGATTTATCTGACTCAATGGCAAAAGCCTCTTTAGGTGTTGTCGGAATTACTCCGGTGTTAAATCGCACGGTTGATGGTGAAATTACTGCTGAAGAGTTAACAAAAATCGATGCACAACTTTCTGTTAAGGCATTAGATAAGTTTTTGTCTGATAAAAATAAAGACAAAGCTGATGTGAAGCAAGATGCTGTTGTCGGTGCAGCATTGCACGAATCCGAAACCATGGAAAGTTTTATCGGCTATGTTGAAAAGAAAGGTTATTCTCAAAATGTTGTGGAAGGCTTCAAAAAAGACCATAAAGATTTTGGCAATAAGATGAAGTCTTTTTGGGGTAAACTGTGGACAAATGGTAAAGAGTGGGTTGCCAATAATCGTACTCGCTTGGTTGTTGATACAGCCGCTACTGCGGGTATGATGTATGCGTTTAGTGCTTCCGGAGCTACAACTCTTGCCGGTTTAGCAGGCATGGCCGGTCTCGGTTTATCTACAGCTGGTGTAGGATACGCTGCTGTTGCCGCATATGCAGTATATGCCGGATTGGGCGCCTTAGGTTGGCCGATTGTTGAAAAACGCAGAAAGACCATTCGTCAGGCTAAAAAAGAAGGACGTAGTTATGACGATTATAAGTTAGGCTTGAAGTTTAATGGCTTACGTAAAGCTTGGAAAGACATCAGAGCTGATGAAAAGGAATGGAAACGTTATAAGAATCGTGCTAAAACCGGTGCAGCAGCAGGTGTGCTGATAGCCGGAGGTGCCGGAGCTTTGGGAACAGGATTGATTATTGGAATGGATGCATTTGCAGCAAAAGTTTGTGGTACTGTCGTTCGTTCTTTGTCTTCTGTTACCAGTCAGTTTATGAACCTAAAAGATACTAAAAATGATTTAAAACTTGAGGATACTGCCGAGAATAGAGCTGCTTACAATAGTGCTAAGTGGGGAATGGGTATAGGTTTGACAATTGCTACCTTGAGCAGTGCTTGGTCAATTTTTAATTTACTTGATTCTCAAAATGATGTACCTGCATCGAAAGGTAATGTAAAAGGCAGTGAAGGAGAGGCTCAAGAAAGTGCTCAAAAGGTGGCTAAAAAGACTGCTAAAGTAGTTAAGAAAGTTGCAGAGGCTGAACCACAACCTGCTTCTGTTGCAAAGGTACCGACTGAATGGACTGGAAATGACAGAGTGGGACAAGATGTTTGGGCCGATGTTCATGGTGGTATTGATTCGCATGGCAATATGAGAGCCGGTAAAGTTACGGGAATATTATCAAGGACTAATGCCGGATTTGATAAGTGGAATGCAGCGCAAATTGCTAAATATGGTGATGCAGCAAAAGAATTGTTAGTTGTTGCAGATGCTAAAGTTACAGTTCAGGATATTTATCAAAATATTGCCAATGCACGCGCTGCGAATCCGCAATTGTTCGGCGATATGACGGATCAGGAAGTATTCGTTTCCTATGTTAAATTGGTAGAACAAACCGAAAAAGTTATGGATGGACCTATGGTCGAGATTAACGGCAAAATGGTTAAGACGTTGATTTCAAGAATTGATGAAGATGGATTGCCATTGTATAATAATGAATATGTTGACGGCAAATTAATTGACCATAACAGTAATATGAAAAAATTGTTCATGATTATTCGTTGCGGTAAAAAAACTGATATTTCACCGGAAGATGTTCAGGCAGAGTTAAGTCGTATTGATTTAAAATCTGGTAGAGGTATTGGCGAAGCGTTTAAGCACGGTGTTACCAACAATGTTATGGAGGGTGAACAAGGATGTCAGGGTGTTAGCATTTGGAGAAAGATTAAGAACACATTCACGAAAGATCCAGATATTAAACCTAAACCTGCTCCTGAGCCTAAACCTACAGATGCTAACGTTCGTTCAGTTCAAATCAGAGATTTGAAGCAGGAAGATGGTAATGCTCAAGCTGTATATACCAGCTCCAGTGTTACGTTAGGAAGCGGAACTTCAGATGTGCACGATTTTGATTTAACGGATAGAGTAGCTCAAGATGGCAAGAAAGTCGGGACCTCAATTAATCTGAAAGGAACCGGTAGAAAGTTAGAAGGTGCTCATTGGGTAAATCCTAAGTTAAATGGCGGAAACGGTATTTAATATTCGCCTCTTTATAAAGAAAAAAGGCTTTCCGATTCGGGAGGCCTTTTTTCTTTATAAAAGCAACTTACTAACAGAAATTACTAAAAAGTTATAAAAAATCAAAAAAAATAATACTGAACTATCTATTTGATATTGCAGTATTATTTTGTTTAAATATAAAAATAACAAGAACAAAACACGAACAGTTAAAATTTTACTAAAAAATCCCATTGAATCCCATAATTTACCATGTTATACCATTTTATATAGAACAATTGTCGGAAGGTGCAGCGATGAGAAAAGTTTTCCTTTTTATGGATACTGTCATCAACAAGGTAGACACTAAGGGTCGTGTCTCCTTGCCTGCAGATTATCGGGCAATAGTTAAAGAATTATCAACGGAAATTGTGTGTTATAGGAGTCTTTCAGCACCCTGTATAGAGGGGTGTTTGGAAGAAACTTTAGATAAATTGGCTAATGTAATTGAAGATGCTACCGACTTTTTTTCAGAAACGCAGGATAATCTGACGAATCTTATTTTCGGAGATGCTAGGCGTTTTACATTTGATAGCACCGGACGGATTATGCTCAGCGAAAAGCTTTTAAAACACGCCGGCATAACTGATACAGCTGTTTTTGTCGGTAAGGGGCGTAAATTTCAAATTTGGAATCCACAGAATTGGGCGAAAGAAGAAGCTCGAATCAGAGCTGAGGTTATGAAGAATCGTCCGGTTTTGAAAATTAGCAGGGACGATTAGTAATGGTAGAGATAAAGGCAAAACATATACCTGTGATGTTAAATGAAGTTTTGCAATATCTCAATCCGCAAAAAGGTGAAGTTTACGTAGATGCTACTTTCGGCAATGGTGGATATAGTAAAGCCATTTTAGATAAAGCTCCTTGTAAGGTAATTGCACTGGATAGGGATCCGAATGTAATTATCAGGGCAAATGAATTAAAAAATATGTATGGTGAACGTTTCGAATTTAGGGCTGGGAAATTTGGTGACTTTGCCGATTTGGTTGAGGAAAAAATAAACGGTGCTGTGTTTGATATAGGCGTATCATCTATGCAACTTGATGAGGTTAATCGAGGGTTTTCCTTCAGTAAAGAAGCTGATTTGGATATGCGGATGTCATGTGAAGGAATAAGCGCCAAAGATATGGTTAATTCATTAGCTGAGAAAGAATTGGCAGATATGATTTTTAATTATGGCGAAGAACGTAAGTCGCGTCAGATAGCGCAAAAAATCGTTAACTATCGCCAAAAGAAGAAAATCGAAACCACAACAGAACTTGCGGAGATTATCTATACGGTAGTTCATCGTAAGTTTGGCGAAATAGATCCTGCAACCAGAACTTTTCAAGCTTTACGAATCGCTGTAAATGATGAACTCGGAGAGCTTGAGAGAGGGTTAAACGGTGCAACGCACCAATTGCTTAAGGGGGGGCGTCTGATTGTTGTCGATTTTCATTCTTTGGAAGATCGTATTGTGAAAAAATTTATGAAAGAAAACGGTGGCAAAAAGGTCAGAATTTCTAAGTATGCTCCGGAACTAACAGAGGATAACAGCTTATTTTGCGAAGTGTCCAAGGCAATTGTGCCGACAGCTGACGAGTGCAATAATAATCCGCGTGCTCGTTCTGCTAAATTGAGATTTGCGGTAAGGAGATAGATATGGGTAAGTTTAAAATGACAATGTTTGGTTTATGGCTTACGCTTACTCTTATGGTAGCATTGGGTTCTTCTGTACTCAAAAACAGGGTGCAGGTATTGGAACGCAAGTTGGCAACGATTAACTCTAATATCCAAAACGATATTGCGCAAATTCACGTTTTAAAGGCAGAATGGAGCCATTATAATACGCCGGAAAGATTGCGCAAGCTAGCCTATGAACAATTATCCTTAGAAAATGCAAAACCTGAACAAATTATTAACTATTCTGCATTACACTTTAATTATGAAGATGAGGATGCGTCTACATTGCGTCATTCTGATAAAAAGGGATTAACAACATTGGTAAAAGCAGAAGTTAAGAAGAATTAAAATGGGTTTCAAGGTTAATTTTTCCAAGCGTAATAATGAAAATTTTTATATGCCGGGGCAGGAAATTAAGATATCCCGTGGCACTATTTCTTCTAAAAGCTATACCACTGAAAATGATAATGTAATGACTTGTCGCAGTCGAACGATTGTGGCTTTAGTCTTTTTTGCTTTGGCGTATTTGGTTTTAGGAATTCGCGTCAGTTATGTGTGTTTAGGTAATGGTATAAATATAGATGCAGCTATTTCCGAATCGTCGGACTCTGATATTTTTCGCTTTAAGAATCCGGTAAAAAGAGCCGATATATTGGATCGTAACGGAGAAATTATAGCAACTTCATTGCCTACAGTCAATTTATACGCTAACACAAAACAAATAAAAAATCCGAAAGATGTGGCCGAAAAGCTGAATTATGTATTTCCGGAAGTTCCTTATGAGGTTTTTGAAAGTAAATTAAATCGTAAAGGAGCTTTCATCTATTTAAAACGCAATCTTTCACCGGCGCAGCAAGTGCAAGTAAATAATCTGGGAATTCCGGGGCTGGAATTTGAAAACTGCGAAACTCGTATATACCCGCATAATAATTTATTTGCCCATGTTTTGGGTAAAACTAATGTGGATAACGAGGGAATTTCCGGTTTGGAAAAATATATGAATGAGCGCCTGACAACTTCAACCAAACCCCTGCATTTGACCGTTGACTTGGGTATACAAAATAAAATAAGAGATGAACTTATTGCCGGCGTAAAGCAGTTTAATGCTGAAGGAGCGGCGGCTATTCTGATGAATGTGAAAAATGGACAGGTAGTGGCGTTAACTTCAGTTCCTGATTTTAATCCGAATGAAAATATTGAGGTTGGCGAAAGATCAATGTTTAATTTTGCTACCAAAGGTATATATGAAGCCGGTTCCGTATTTAAAGTATTTAATACGGCTTTGAGTTTAGAGAGCGGAAAGGTAAAAGTAACCGACAGATTCGATACATCACATCCGGTTCATTACGGGCGCCTGCGAGTAACAGATCCGCACGGCTCACACGGCCGTCTGACACCTGAAGATATTTTGGTGGAATCATCAAACATAGGCTCATCGTTGGAAATTTCATTAGTTGGTAAAAAATTTCAGCGTAAATTTTTGCAAAGTATAAATATGGATAAGCCTTTGGAAGAATTCGAATTGCCGGAAATTGCAAAACCCCAATTTTTAAGTGAAAGCCGATGGGGAGAAGTTTCTATGGTGACAATCAGCTATGGATATGGTATTTCTTCAACTCCTCTACACATTATATCAGCTTTTTCGGCGGTGGTTAACGGAGGATTGTATCGTCAGCCGACATTGTTGGAGGATTCTAGGCATAAATCGAAAAGAGTCGTCTCTCAAGAAACCTCCGAATCCATGCGTTCTCTGTTGCGTGCGGTGGTGGTTCGCGGAACCGGTAAAAGAGCAAATGTTGATGGTTATCAGGTAATCGGAAAAACCGGAACCGCGGATAAATTGGAAAATGGTCGTTATAATCATAAAAAGAGTATATCAACTTTTATTTCGGCATTTCCGGAGAAAGATCCGAAATATGCGTTAATAGTGGTTATGGATGATCCGAAGGCAAGTAAAGAAACTTATGGATATACAACGGCAGGTTGGAATGCCGTGCCGATTTCAAAGAATATTATTTCGGCAGTTGCGCCGCAATTGAATGTGAAGGCTGATTTTGATTTGGAAAAGCAAAAAAGTATTGTAGACGCAGCTTACAAAGTTAAAAAATAACCATTTGTTTTAGCTTTTAAAACTAAAATTTATAAAAATAATGCACAGATTTTAACTTTATTGCTATTTTTTTTATTTTTGTTATTGAAAAATTTACCAATATTACTTAAGTTAGTTGTGTATTAGTTGATACAAATAATAAAAATGTAAAAAACCATATGGAGAAAATAAAATGAAAAAACTTTTAAGTTTATTCGTAGCTTTGGTAGCTTTATCAGGCTGTTCTTTGTTCGGATCAGACGCTGGTCTGTTTAGCGGCATTGATTGCGAATCCAGATTAGCTCGTGATTTTGCTGAAAATTCAACTGACACTGTATTCTTTGCATTTGATAGCTCTGCTTTGTCTGCAGAAGCTGTTGCAGCTTTGGATACTCAAGTTGCTTGGTTGAAGAACCACAATGATGTAAATGTTATTGTTCAAGGTTACTGCGATGAACGTGGTACACGTGAATACAACTTGGCTTTGGGTGAACGCCGTGCCAATGCTGTTAAACAATACTTAGTATCTCAAGGTATTGCAGAAGACAGAATTTCTACAATTTCTTACGGTAAAGAAAGACCTGCTGTTCTTGGTAGCAATGAAGCAGCTTGGGCTCAAAACCGTCGTGCCGTTACTGTTGTCAGCTCAGCTGAATAATATTACGGTATAAGGTAGTTAAAAAGACGCAGCTAATTGGGTTGCGTCTTTTTTGTTTGTTCTTGTTTTTGCCTGAAAAATATTTTATAGATATAGCAATGCTAAAATAAATGAGGAAAAAATGAAAATTATAATACAAAGCGTATTAGTTGTTTTTTGTTTGATTGGTTTTGCTCAGGCGGCCGATTGGCAACAGGACGTGGCTGATTTGCGTGAAGATATAAATGTGCTGAAAAGACGGATAAAATCAAAATTCGAATCGGGAATTTCAGCTGAAACAAATGATTTGCAAGTGCAATCAGGTAAACGAGGTGAGTCTATCAGAGAATTGAATATTCGTATAGATGATTTAGAGCATCAAGCAAATGGAAGTGTGGCAAATTTTGATAAAATCAATCGTGATATAGAAATCAGAATTAAAATGTTGGAGGGCAAACAGATTCCGAGTAATTTAAGCGCACCGGTGCCTAATATACCGACTACGTTTGATGCACCGGTGGCAAAAGAAGCGGCCAGAACTGTAGTTGGTGATGAAATTCAGGGAGGAGATTTGGCTCCGATTGATGATTACAGTTACACACAATTTGAATATTAAAAAGGAATATATTATGAAAAAGGTATTGATAAACATTTTGTTTTTAGGAGTTTTCTGTGTTGTTTCTCCGCTTTATGCCGCAGATTGGCAACAGGATATAAACGAACTTCGCAAAGATGTAAGAGAGCTTCATCAAAAATTATACAGTATTGATGAGAAACCGGTAAGTACCGAAAATTCCGGAAATGCACAAATGCGTGATAAAATTGATGAATATGGTGCGACATTGCATAGAATTAATGAACGTATGGATGAGTTAGAAAAGAAAATAAAACAATATAATGACAATTTGGATAAGTTCAATCAAAAGACCGATGTTCGCTTGAAAGTTTTAGAAAATCGAAAGATGAGTACCGAAGAAACAAGTATTATGACATCATCGCCCGTTATCAGTAATTCTGCTCCGATAAACGGCGGTATCGTCAATGGTAATAAGCCGGAAGATATGTATGCTAGTGCTATGCAAGCTTATAATAATGCTCTTTATGATGAAGCCGAATTGGGGTTTGAAGATGTGATAAAGCAATTTCCATCGCATGCATTGGCAGGTAATTCTCAGTATTGGTTGGGAGAAGTTTATACCAAACAAGGCAACTTGAATAAGGCAAAACAAGCTTTTAAATCAGGGTATGAAAAATACAAAAACGGCAACAAAGGTGCCGAAAGTTTATATCGGTTAGGTGTTACTTTGGCGAATCAAAAAAATACAAAAGGCGCTTGTGTGGTGTTTATGAGTTTTGCTGGGGAATTTCCGAAAGCTACTGCAGATTTAAATAAAAAAGTAAAAACAGAAGCACAAAAACTCGGGTGTAAATAATTGCAAGAATTTTTAGTCAAGCATCATATCAAAGATAAAGTTCTAGCGGTAGCTGTTTCCGGTGGTGCAGATTCGTTGGCATTGGCGCTGATGGCTCATGAGCAATTGGCTTTATATGGATATAAAATTATAGCACTGACTGTCGATCACGGACTGCGCTCGAGCTCTTCTGAAGAAGCAGAATATGTGGCGCGCGTTATGAAAGAATATAAAATAGAACATCATATTTTGGTTTGGCAGGGAGGCAAACCGGATTCCGGTATTGAAGAGGCAGCCCGTTTGGCAAGATATACACTGATTAAAAGTTGGTGTGATAAGCATAACATAAGGGTTTTATTGGTTGCTCATCATTTGCGTGATCAAGCGGAAACTTTTTTAATGCGTATACAAAGAGGAAGCGGATTGTCAGGTCTTTGCTCTATACGCGAATGTAGTAATTTAGGAGATTTGAAAATTTTACGCCCTCTGCTGAAAACAGAACCTGAAGTGTTGCGTGATTATCTGCGAAACAAAAAAATTGAGTGGATAGAAGACGAATCCAATCAAAATACAAAATATTTGCGCAATAAAATCCGTAAATTTTTACCGCTTTTGAATGAGCATACCGGTATAACACTTGAACGAATTGATGAAGCAGTTAGTAATCTGCAAAGCGCCGATGACTTTATTGAAAGTTATATAAATACTCTGTTTGAACGTGAAATAAATTGCTATGATAATAAGGTTTTTTGTTTTTCACACGTTAACTATTTACAGTGGCATCCCGAGATAAAATTCAGGGTATTGGCAAAGCTTTGTCAAAAGCAATATATTCCGCGAGCAGATAGTGTTACGATGGCTGTAAAAGCTCTTAATAGTATTCCTTTTAGTGGTCTTACATTAGGAGGGAAAGAAATCTTTATAGCATACGGAAATGTTTGGTTTGTTCCGGAATTGGCATCAAAAAGAAAATCTTCGCGTGCAGAGTGGAAAGAATTTGTAGAACAAAATCCCCAATATAAAGACATGAAAATTCCGCACAAAGCAAAACTGGCTATACTAACATTAAAGGAGAAAAAATGATATATAATGGTTTGATGGAATTGGCAGATAAATTTGA
>JAFUXW010000253.1 GCA_017477035.1 Alphaproteobacteria bacterium
GTAGCTCGTCAGGCTCATAACCTGAAGGTCGTCGGTTCAAATCCTTCCCCCGCAACCACTTGGAAACGCCCCTTTATGGGGCGTTTTTTAGTGGATGCAAGGATTTGAAGCGACGAAAAAGTCGGTTCAGTAGAAGCGAAAGGTAGACGAGAGTATGCCGGTCGCCAAAGGTGATGAGCGCCCTCTAATGAGCGAAGCGAGGAACAATCCTTCCCCCGCAACCAATAAATAATAATACCTTCTCTTGCGTTTTCGGGTATTACCACCTAGCTAAAATAATATAAATCTTATTTTAGAAAAGGAGCAGAAATGGATTTTAAGGAAGTTATACCGATTACAGCGCTACGTAAATTTAATGCAATGTGCTTGCATAGCCCTAAGTTGCATCAAGACAGAGAGTTGCAACAACAGATATTAAATTGGGCGGCGGATATGTTGCTTGAGGCCAGAGAATATTGGAGTAAGTTACACGCAACCACGATAGATGCCGTTATTACGGAAGACAGAAAAACCCAAGCGAAAAAACGTGGTAAAGCCAGAGACAACGAATACGCGCCGTTTCGAGAATATTACAAACAGATTCAAAAAGAAGAATTTGATAAAGCATCGAAAGAAGGTCGTAAGTTGACGGCAAACAGTTTTGCACACTGGTATTTTAAAAATAAAGCAAATGATGTGCCGATACCATACGCGGAAGCCAATAAATTGCATAAACTTATACGTCTTGCCGAAGCAAACAATCGCGAGTTTAAAAATCACCCATAGAATGCAAAGGCGGATTGTTGCATTCTATGCGGGATTTTCAAAAACTTTATCCTCTGTTATGGTGTGAACATAATAATGTTTCAACTTTATTGGAGGTAAAAAATGGATATTTGGGATGAAATAAAAAAATTGACCGGTTATCAGTCCGGCAACGGCAGAGTGGATAGCTACGGCGTTGACCACAGTGGGTTTAGTTTGCGCGATGAATTAGAATATCAAAGTGCACGGCTGGCAAGAGAAAATCAACTGGCGAAGAATTTCAGCAAACAAGGAATAGCCGAAGAAAACTATCCGCAGTTCGGCACTAACTTTTGGGGCGGCTCGCCCGAAAACAACTACGGCTTTGGCAGTTCAAATATAAGCCAAAATATTGAAAATGTTACAAACCAGTTGAATAACGGTGCAAACAGTGGACAAGGATTGGTAAATCCAGATTACACAATCAACACCGAAAGCTTAGTCGGTCAACCGAGCAGTTATTTTCAAAATAATAACTATGTCAGCGGAATGAATAATTCTGTAGTAAATCAAGCACAAAATAACATTCAACCAAGATATTGGGAAAATGCTATGGATGGAAAAAAAGTTTACAAAGATGTTGTAAAACAAGAAGGAAATTTTGTACCACCTAATCAAAATTTATTTGATTACACAAAGTCAGCAATTCAAGGTGGAATGAATATTGTAGGAAATTTTTCTAACATGAAAAAAATGAATGTTACCGACAAATATAAACATGCTATGATGAATTGTAATGCAGCACAATATGGTCAAGGAGGTGCTGATATTGCAACATTGGCATCAAATCTTAGAGAGTGGAATGATAAAAGAACTGGCTCTAATACTCTTGACAGCAGCGAAGGAGACCAGTATGCTAACAGAATAGGACGGTTGTTAGGTGGTAAATATCCGAAGGAGGATTGTGATGAACTCATACGACGATATATCAAAAAGAATTGGTAAATATATAGGATATACCATACTCTTTATTCTTTCTTTGATTATAATAGGTGTAGTTGCCGGTATTACTTGGTACGCACTGACCGAACATAGCTATAAAGATTGTGATAATCAATTTATCAATGGTTGTATGTCAGCAGGGTTAAGTGAAGAAGTCTGTAAAAGCAGAGTTTATTAAGCTGTGAGGATTTGTTGGATGACAGAAGAACACCAAATATGCGTAAAGCAAATATTAGATAAGATAATCGGAGTTATTTATAAATCTATCGGCTATTTTATTGTAATTGTTCTGATTTTAGGTATAAGCTTCTTTTTCTTATATCCGCATTATCAGAAATATGCATATATGGAAGACTGTCAACAAAACGGACATCACAAAGATTGGTGCGAAAAGACTTGGCTTGAGTTATTGGAGCTGGATTAATCTATATATAAGGCTCGTCAGAAATGGCTGGCTTTTCCTAAAATGTTAAAAAAGAGAGGAACCTAAATGCCTAAGTTCGGAAATAAGTTGATTGATGCCGCAAAATTTGTGTTGGCATTCATTATTATTCCACAACTTACTGTATTAAGCCTTTTTGCTATCATTTACACGCAAATGACTACCCCTGAAGACTTAGCATTTATGCAAAAATATGAGGAAGGTGCCTATGTATATTTTTCCATGATGGCAGAATTGATTTTTTTGATAATATTTATTGCCGGAGGACCGCTAATTAAATATTTCTATAGAAATCGTACGTTGCCTTCTTGGAAATACTACACAATTTTGACGGTTATGTATATTGTTGCTTTTATCATTGGAACTGTTTATACAATAGTAATGTGATTTAAGGTTAAAAAGGATATAAAATGCCCAAATTCGAAAATAAGTTGATTGATGCTATAAAATTTTGGATATACTGGATTATAGTCGTTACATTAACGGTAGGGTTATTCTTTGCCCTGATGGAAAATACTTACTTTGAAGGAAAAGATTTGGAATTTTATTTAAGAAATAAAGAAACATTAAGATATAACTTTCGGATATTTGCCGTTATATCATTTGTGTTAACCTATCTATTAGCTAATCCGCTGATAAATCGTTTTTATAAAAATAAAACTTTAAGTTTCGGTAAACGTCTTCTGTGGCAGACATTGATTTATTTTTTGATATTGATAACAATTGTAATATTTTTTATCTTGTTTTGTGCTTGAAATAATTTTAATAATCAGAGGTTGTTAAAAATATCGCAATTACATACAGGCTAAAATTATTATTAAAAATCAATATTTGAATTAGGTATAAGTTTCCGCTTTTTGTTAGTCGCGCACAACCACTTAGAAACGCCCCTTTATGGGGCGTTTTTTAGTGGATGCAATGATTTGAACCGACGAGTAAGTCGGTTCAGTAGAAGTTTCAGGCGAGCGGAAGCGTGCCGGTGAGCGCTAGCGAAGATACGCACTCTAATGAGCGAAGCGAGGAACAATCCTTCCCCCGCAACCAATATACCACCAAAGCAGATGTTTATTGTATCAGTTAGTTAAAGAATAATTACAGGATTGGCGGTTATACCGCCATTTCTTTTATAAATTTGTATAATGTTGTGTAATCCACCTTTAACATTTTAGCAATTTGTTTCTTTTGAATGTTTTGTGATAGCAATGTTTTGATTAAATCATCTTTACCTGATAATTTTGTTAATTTGTTTTTACTTCCTTTATTGCGACCGATATGTTTTCCCTCTGCTCTCAATCTGTCTAAACAGCGTTTTGTTCTTTGTGAAATCATACTTCTTTCAATTTCAGCGCTCAAACCAAAAGCAAAAGCAAGAACTTTTGATTGAATATCTGTGCCTAATTTATAATTATCTTTAATAGTCCATACCTGACAACCGATATTCATACAATGATGAAGTATAGACATCACCTGTAATAAATTACGACCTAATCTGCTTAATTCGCTGGCAATTATAATATCATCTTGTTTTATTTTCTTTAATAACTTGCCGAGTTTGCGCTCATCTAAACTTTTTCTTGATGAAATTGTTTCTTCAATCCATTTATCAATGGTAATATTATTATTTTTAGCAAATTGTTCTATCTCAAAATGTTGATTTTCATTGTTTTGTTTATCTGTTGAAGTTCTAATGTAGCCATATATCATATCAAATCCTTTTCAAATATTTATCATAGGATTTTGATTTTATGACCGATTAACAGATTGAAAAATAAGGAACATTAAAAATCAATGTTAATTTACTTATACCACATCAACTAATTTTTGTCAATAACTATTTAAATATTAGTCATTTTGCTGGTTTTAACTACCTTTTTAGTTATCCCCAAAAGACATTGTGAAAAATTGTTCAGTTTTTCGCAATATGGAGGATAAAATGTCTATTAAATCTTTTGATGAATACTTTGAGGGATACAAAAATTATGATGATGGTGGCAAGTTAGACCAAGTCATTATTGCTGATGCTAAAAAAGTATTTGAAACACTCAAAACCCCAGAGGCTATTGAGCAATTTCACAAGGCTGATTATGAAACACAACAAAAAATGGTTAAAGGATTGGATGATGGACATTCAGGTTTTAGTTTTTCTTGTGTATGTTCTGTTGCCCATCAATATGCTTCATATAAAGCCAAAGAAGAACCATATACATTTGATGAATATTTTGCTGGATACA
>JAFUXW010000254.1 GCA_017477035.1 Alphaproteobacteria bacterium
ATTCCTGATTAAAAGTTTCCAAGTCGTCGGACTGCAAAATATCGCACGAGCTGACTTCGCCGGTTTTGTTTTTCACAATCGTGTTGACCGCCAGCGTGTCATATTGCATCAACTTATCGCCAACCGGAAGCATATAAAACTCTTTTACGGGAGCGGCGGCTTTGCTAATACCAAAATCAAGCAACATATTGAATTTGAGTTGCTTTCTGGCGCTGATTTTAACCAAATTCGTCACGTCAAGCGTTTTGAAAAACGTCACCATCGGGTTCGGCGCCTTCATCCAGAACTCAAACGCTTTTGCGCGCGTCGTGTCTTGCACGTTAACCTCTTTTGCCATCGTTATTCTCCTTTAATAAATACTCCAAGAATGCCTGACAGCCCTCGTTGATGTCGTCATAACTCTCGTCAAAATTGCCGGTATACCATGGATCGCGGATATTACGCGGGTGGTCGGTAAAATCAAGCAGGCGATAAATTTTGCGCTCCGTATCCGGTCCAACAATCTCCAAAATGTCGTCGATATTGTGCTGTCGTCCATCGCGATGATGTAGTCGAAATATACGTAGTCGCGCGGGCGAATTTGCCGCGAATAATGCTCCTCGAACGGAATTTTCATGGCTTTCAGCTTGTTGCGGGTGCCGTGATGAATGCCGGCGTGACACATCTCGTTGAAACGCTCGGTGGCGGCGGAATCTATATAAAACTGCTCCGACAGCCCCTTTTCAGCGACCATTTGCTTGAACACAAACTCAGCCATCGGCGACCGACAAATATTCCCCAAACATACGAACAGAACTTTAATCATATCTTTCCTCTATAAGCATACTAATTTCCTTAAAATTAATTTGCAACAATTTAGTGATGTCAATAGTTGGCGATGAATCTAAATTTGGTATTGCATTTAAGGTTATTTCCGTTATCATATATTGCTATATTGTGATTTTTATGGACGTTGAAATGACGATAACACCGGAAGAAAAAGCAAGAGAAAAAATAGATGAACAACTGATAAATGCCGGTTGGATAATACAGAACCGTGAGGATTTTGACCGCACAGCTGGTTTAGGTGTGGCTGTTCGCGAGTTTCTGATGGATGATAACACAGAGGCTGACTATCTTTTGTTTGTAGATGGCAAAGCTTGCGGTGTTATAGAAGCAAAGAAAGCCGGTGTTGCTTTAAGCGGTGTTGAAAATCAGTCGCACGGATATGCTTGTCATTTGCCGGAATACGTTAAAAACTGGCAAATGCCACTGCCTTTTATTTATGAAAGTACCGGTGATGAAACATTTTTTTGCGATGGACGAGATAACATTTGCCGTTCTCGGCGCATTTTTGCTTTCCATTCGCCCCAATCATTACTGAATATGCTTGAAGAGGCAAGCACCTTGCGCAATCGCTTACAAAATATGCCTATACTGGAAAAAGGCTCTTTGCGTGATTGTCAATTTGAAGCCATTGAAGGCTTAGAAAAATCATTAGCGGAAGGCAATCAAAAAGCACTTATTCAAATGGCAACCGGTGCCGGAAAAACTTTTACGGCTTGTAATTTTTCATATCGCTTGCTTAAATATGCCGGAGCAAAGCGTATTTTGTTCTTGGTAGACCGCAATAATCTCGGCAAACAAACCAAAAAAGAGTTTGAAAACTTTCGCCTACCTGATGTAAATCGCCTGTTTCCGGAAGTTTATATTGCTCAGCACTTGCAACATAATAAGGTTGATTCTGATGCCAAAGTTGTGATTACCACCATTCAACGGCTTTATTCAATGCTCTGCGGTGAAGAGGATTATGATGAGGCGGACGAAGATGCTTCCGCTTACGAGCTCGGTTCAATGGGTGCGCCTAAAGAAGTTAATTATAATTCTGCTCTTCCGCCGGATTATTTTGATTTTATCATTACCGATGAATGTCACCGCAGTATTTACGGCGATTGGCGGCAAGTTTTGGAATATTTTGATGCTTTCATTATCGGTTTAACAGCCACACCATCAAAACAGACTTTCGGTTATTTCAATCGAAATATTGTTGCTGAATATCCTTATGAGCGTTCGGTTGCAGATGGTGTTAATGTAGATTATCAGGTTTTACGCATCAAAACCAAAATCAGCGAAGATGGTGGTAAATTGGAAAAAGATTTTCCGGTTCCTTTGCGTGATAAAAGAACGCGTAAGATAACTTATGAGCAACTGGACGAAGATTTAGAGTATAAAAAGAATGACTTAGACCGTTCTGTTCTTGTGCCAAATCAAATTCGCACCATTATGGAGTGTTATAAAAATTCGCTTTATACCGAGCTGTTTCCGGAACGTGAGCCGAATTTTGCGTGGACACCGAAAACGCTTATTTTTGCCAAAGATGATAATCATGCCGAAGAAATTGTCCGCATCACGCGTGAGGTTTTCGGGCAAGGCAACAATTTTTGCAAAAAGATTACCTATAACGTTACCGGTGAAAAGCCGGAAGAACTGATTAAGCAATTTCGTGTTTCTCCTCTGCCGCGTATTGCCGTAACGGTGGATATGATTGCCACTGGCACGGATATTAAGCCTTTGGAAGTGGTAATGTTTTTGCGAGATGTTCGCTCATCGCTTTATTATGAGCAGATGAAAGGTCGTGGCGTTCGTTCCATTAATGATACGGACTTAAAGCAGGTAACGCCGAATGCCGAAGGTAAAAGTTTCTTTTATTTGATTGATGCCGTCGGTGTAACCGAGAGTAAAAAGACCGCTTCACAACCATTGGAGCGCAAACGTTCGGTTTCGTTAAAGAAGCTTTTAGAGCAAGTAGCACAAGGCAAAACTGATGATGACACATTGAGCACGCTTGCCGGACGCATTGTCAATATAGAGCGCAACTTAAATGATGAAGAAAAAGACAAGATAAAAGCTCTGACCGGAGGCAAGCCGTTGCATGAAATTGCCGGCAATATTCTTGATGCCATAGAGCCGGACAAGCTTGAGGGCAAAACCGAGCAGGAAATAGAAAAAATCAAAGACGATGCGGTTAAACCGTTTAATAAATCAAGTTTGCGGCAAACTTTGCTTGATATGAGTGCCAAAACCGGCATTTACATTGATGAACTGGCGCAAGATGAAGTTATTTCTGCGGATATCAACGGCGAAAAGGCTAAAAACATCATAACTTCGTTTAAGGAATTTATAGAAGCCAATAAAGATGAAATTGATGCACTTTCTATCATTTATAATGCGCAATATGGCAAGAGAAACCTGACTTATGCCAATATCCGTGAACTGGCAGAAAAAATGCGTGAGGCACGTCCGCCTTTGGCACCGATAGAGATTTGGCGTGCGTTTGAGTTGTTGGAAAAAGATAAAGTCCAACATGTTAAAAATCCGGTGCGG
>JAFUXW010000255.1 GCA_017477035.1 Alphaproteobacteria bacterium
AACTTGTCCCCATTCTTTTGTAGAAACATCGGGATTAGATGTTGGTCTGCCTGACGGACAAATGGGAAATTCCGAAGTCGGACATATGAATTTGGGTGCAGGACGAGTGGTTATGCAAGATTTACCTAAAATCGATCAAGCAATTGCTAATCATACTTTAGAAAATAATCCTGTAGTTGTAGAATTAATTGATACTCTTAAAAAAAATGGAAAAACATGTCATTTAATGGGATTAATGTCACCTGGCGGGGTTCATTCTCATCAGTCACACTTAGTTGCCTTGTGCGAAATTTTAAACCGTAACAATATAGATGTATGTGTTCATGCCTTTTTGGACGGACGAGATACCCCTCCGTCTTCGGCACAAGATTTCTTAAAGCAATTCTGCGACAGCATTGCAAATATGCCGCACATAAAGATAGCAACTCTTTCCGGTCGTTTCTATGCTATGGACAGAGATAAACGTTGGGATAGAGTTGAATTGGCATATGATAACATTGTGTCGGCAAACGGCAAACGTTACTCTACTGCCGACGAAGCAATTACAGCTTCTTATAATGCAAATATTACCGATGAATTTGTAGTTCCGTGCGTTATCGGTGACTATCAGGGAGCAAACGATGGTGATGCTGTTCTGATGGCAAACTATAGAGCAGATCGAGCCAGAGAAATTTTATACGCTTTATGTGACGAAACATTTGAAGGTTTCAAACGTTCTAAAATCGTTAAATTTTCATGCCACATAGGTATGGCTGAATATTCGGTTGACCACAATCGCTTTATGAAGACAATTTTTGCACCGGAGGCCTTACGCAATATTTACGGCGAAATCATCGCAAATCATAAAATGACACAATTGCGTATCGCCGAAACCGAAAAATATGCACACGTAACCTTTTTCTTTAACGGCGGTGAAGAGCGTATGTTTGAAGGTGAAGACCGTATTTTGATAAACAGCCCTAAAGTTGCAACATACGACCTAAAACCGGAAATGAGTATTTATGAAGTTACTGACGCTCTTGTTGAAGCTATCGAAAGTAAAAAATACGATACGATTATTTGCAACTTTGCCAATGGTGATATGGTTGGTCATACCGGCATTATGGAGGCAGCTTTGAAAGCAGTAGCAGCCGTAGACAAATCGCTCGGGCGCGTGATGGAAGCCATTAAAAAGACAAATGGAATCCTTTTAGTAACAGCCGACCATGGTAATGTTGAAAAAATGATTGACGAGAAAACTGGGCAACCTTATACTGCTCATACGGTTGGAAAAGTTCAAGCTGTATTATATAATGCGCCGACAAATATCAAAGGTTTAAGCGATGGCAGACTTGCTGATATATCCCCGACTTTATTGGATTTGTTAGGGCTTGAAAAACCACAGGAAATGACAGGACACTCTCTTTTAAAAAAATAAGGAACAGTATGTTACGAACCTTTTACTTTATCTTTTTTGCTTTTGCCGCTATTTTGTTCTGCAGTTCATCATCTGCAGCTCCTATGGGTAAAAAAACAGCAGCGGTATCTGCAGCCGATGTAGCAAAAGCGGAGGCTGAAGCTAAAAAAGCCTCACAAGAAAAAGCCCGTCTGGAACAACAAGCAAAAAAAATCAAAGAAGAACTAAACGGCGTTAATCAAAAAATGATTGCCGCCGCTAAGAAAATCCAAAACGGAGAAGATGAAGTCAGGCAGAAACAAGAAGAACTGGAAAAATTGCAGGAGCATCTCAATCAATCAGAAATAAAATTCAATTCCGAACACGGAATGTTGGTTGAAACACTAACTGCTTTGCAAAGTTTAGCTCTGCGTCCTTCCGAAGCTGTATTGGCACAGCCGCTTTCACCGGTGGATTTGATGCGTAGCAGTTTATTATTGCGCGGAAGCATTCATTCCTTAAGAGAACGTGCGGAAATCATCAGACAAGGTATAGAAGATATTAGCAATCAAAAGGAAGAAATTGCAAAGCGACTCAAAGATTTGGAAAAAGAAAATAAGCTTCTGGCAGAACAACAAGCTGATATGAAAAAAATGTCAAAGCAAAAAAGTGATATGTATGCTAAGATTTCATCTCAAAGTAAAGAGGCTCAACAAAAAGCAACGGCGCTGGCAAACCAAGCCGGAAGCTTGCGTGATTTATTGGATAAATTAGAAAAACAAAGAGCGTTGCAACAAAAACAAATGGCAGAAAAACAGCGTTTAGCCAGAGAACGTGCAGCGGATAAAGTTCGTGAGGATAAAGGCATTATTCCGGAATCTTCGGCCGGTGCAATCAATTTTGCCAAGGCAAAAGGCAGATTATCTCGTCCGGCGCGTGGTCCGATATTAACAAAATTTCATCAGGAAATGTCAAAAGGTGTTGTATCTAACGGTATAGATATAAAAACAGCTTCTAATGCTCAGGTAATTGCCCCTTATGACGGAACGGTTATCTTTGCCGGTCCGTTTAAAAACTTTGCCAACCTGCTCATCATAGACCATGGTGACGGATACACATCACTGTTAAGCGGTTTGGAAGAAACCGATGCCAAAGTCGGACAAACTTTATTGGCGGGAGAACCTGTCGGGAATATGCCTTCAGGAAACAACGCAAAATTACATATGGAGATTCGCCAAAATAATCGCCCTCTCAATCCGGCTGATTGGCTAACTAATTAAAAAAGGAAAAGTACTATGTTAAAGAAAAGCATTATCATATATACATTAATCATCGGTTTGATATCTTCCTGCGCAATAGCCAAGGAACAGAAAAAGCAGGAAGAAGAAGTTAACACTTATGAACTTTTGAATATCTTTGGCGAAGTAATGGAACGCACAAAAGTTTCTTACGTTGAAGATATTTCAGATAAGCAACTTATTGAATCGGCTATTAACGGAATGTTGACTTCTCTTGATCCTCACTCGAGTTATTTGAATGCCGAAGATTTCAAATATATGAACGAGCAAACCAGCGGTAAATTCGGCGGCTTAGGAATTGAAATAACTATGGAAAACAACGTGGTTAAAATAATTTCTCCGATTGATGATACACCGGCAGCCAAAGCCGGACTGAAAGCCGGAGACTATATTA
>JAFUXW010000256.1 GCA_017477035.1 Alphaproteobacteria bacterium
ATAATATTGTGCCGAATAGCTATATTGAACTTAAAAATTTAGCCCAATCAGTTCGTCAAGTATCAGGGAAAGATATTGACATTAAGATAGCACAAGATGGGTATGGACTTGATTACTACGGCTCTAACAAACGCCTTATGCAAGAGTTTCCGGAAATAAAGTTTACACCAATCGAACAATCAATCCAAAATTTATATCGTTATTACGAACAAAATAAGACTGCTATAAATTATAACCAACTTTTAGAGGATAAGTAAGATGAATAGTACAGAACAAAAAATGTATGATTTTTTGGTAGATTTGAGGGAAAATCACAAAATTTCCGGTATCAAAATTTCATTTGAAGATGAAGGTTTGACCGGTGAAATGGCTCAAATTATCACGTCTATTGCGTTTAAGGCTGGAGTGCACGTTTCTATGAAAATAGGTGGTTGTGAAGCTAAAAGAGATATGCATGATGCCAAAGTTTTAGGTGTTGATAAAATTGTAGCTCCGATGATTGAAACTGCCTATGCTTTAAAGAAGTTTGTTGAAGCAACCCACAGCATTTACAGTGATGATGAAAGGCAAAACACTAAATTTATGGTAAATATTGAAACTATTGGTGGTTATAACAATTTAAAAGAAATGATGCAAATACCTGAAGCCAAAGAAATTTTAGGTATTACCTTAGGGCGAGTTGATTTTTCCGGTTCATTAGGTAAGGATAGAAGTTTTGTTAATTCTGCTGAAATGGAACAGTATGCTTTGCATATGGCTGAAATTGCCCGTGCTAATGGCAAAAAAATGTTTATTGGAGGCGGTGTTTCTGCTGCTTCATTAGATTTTTTCAGAAGATTGCCCACAGATGTATTAGCTAGTTTTGAAACCAGAAACATAATTTTTGACGCTCAATATTCCCTAAATGATCCGAAAATAGAACATGCTCTAGTTAAAGCACAAGGTTTTGAATTGGCTTGGATGCAACGTAAAAAAGAATTTTACGGTCAGTTATCAAATGCTGAGACTAAGCGTATTGAAATGATTACCGAACGCTATAACAACTCTGTCGCAGCATTACAACAAAAGGCAGTATAGAAAAGGTATCGATATGTACAAAGCTTATGTATTTGACATTGATGGAACTCTTTTAGATACTGCTCCGACCATATTAAATTACATTGCCCAATCCATTACTTTAAGCGGATTAAAGGTGGATAAAAGTGCTATCAATCAAAACCTAATTGGTCCTAAAATTGCTGAGATTATTGAAATACTCGGCCTTTCTCATAAAGAAGAAGATAAGCAGATTGTTGTAAAGCATTTCAGAGAACTATATGATAATGCACCAATTTTTGAAACAAAGCCTTATTTTCAAGGGATGGCTTTATTACAACAAGCACAAAAAGAGACTCCTAATTTGTTTATTGCCACAAATAAGCCAACCAAGCCAACTGAAAAATTATTGCAACATTTTAAGTTGGAGTGCTTCAAAGACGTTTATACACCTAATCGCTATGCTGATAAAGTTATTTCCAAAACAGATATGTTACAAGAGATAATTAGCAAGAATCATTTTCAGCCGGAAAATATTTTATTTATTGGAGATACAAAAGGAGATTTAATTGCTGCTAAAAATGCCGGATGTAAATTTGCTTTTGCTACATGGGGTTACGCAGAAAATAAAGCGGAAATAAGAGAACAATCTGATATAATACTGGATGAAAATTCGTTAAATTTAATCTAAGGATCTTAATTTATGATAAAACTAACTGATTACATTGCAAAGCGCTTAAAAGATGTTTATAAGGTAAATCACTTTTTCATGGTTTCCGGTGGCGGAGCCATGCATTTAAATGATAGTTTAGGACGTTATATTCCTTATACTGCAAATCATCATGAACAAGCCTGTGCAATTGCTGCGGAAGGGTATGCCCGTGTTAACCAAAAGCTTGGGGTAGTTAATGTAACAACAGGCCCAGGTGG
>JAFUXW010000257.1 GCA_017477035.1 Alphaproteobacteria bacterium
AACAATATTTGTGACGCTTTTAGGCAATGGTTATTTAAAGATGCTGACCGCAGTGAGGATATAATGGCGTATTATAATCGTCATTTCAACAACATTCGTCATGACGGGAGTTATTTGACTTTTCATGGTATGAATCCCGCTATTGAGTTAAAAAAACATCAACGAGATGCTATAGCACGTATTTTGTTGGGTGGAAACACCTTATTGGCTCACGCTGTCGGTGCAGGGAAAACTTTTGAGATGGTGGCAAGTTTGATGGAAAGCAAGCGCATAGGACTTTCTCAAAAAGCTATGATTGTTGTTCCCAACCATTTGACGGAGCAATTCGGACAGGAGTTTTTGAGACTATATCCGAGTGCTAAACTGTTGGTAGCGACAAAAAATGATATGAAGGATGAAAAACGGGTTGAGTTTTGCGCCAAAATTGCCAGTAACACTTGGGATGCAGTCATTATCGGAACATCACAACTTGAACGGATTCCCGTTAGCTTAGAGCGTCAGGAAAACTTCTTTAATAATCAAATAGAAATTTTGAAAAGCGCTATTAAATCGGCCAAAGAATCTTCGGATCGGTGGACTGTTAAACAATTAGCATCTATGCAGAAGCAGCTCGAAAAAAGTTTTTTTAAAAATGCAAAGTGAAAAAAGTAAAGATTACGGTGTATATTTCGAGGAATTGGGTATTGATCGTTTGTATGTTGATGAGGCACATTTTTATAAAAATCTTTTTGTGTTCACTAAGTTGAATAATGTGGCGGGAGTGCAGAAAACAAACGCACAAAAGTCTATGGATATGCTCAATAAGTGTATGTACATAAATGAGATTACGGATTATCGCGGCGTGGTATTTGCCACCGGTACGCCCGTATCAAATTCGATGGTGGAACTTTTTACCATGCAGCGGTATTTGCAATCGCGGTATTTGGAAGATAGGGGTATTATTGGTTTTGACGATTGGGTGTCAAGGTTTGGCAAACGGGAAACGGCTTATGAAATATCGCCGGAAGGGAGCGGGTACAGAGAAAAGACCCGTTTAGCGAGATATTACAACCTCAATGAGTTGATGTTGGATTTCGGGCGTGTCGCAGACATTGTGACTGACGATGTGCTTGATCTTGATGTTCCGGAGGTTGAGTTTTGTTTGGAGGAATTGGAACCATCTGAAGAACAAAAAATTGTTTTGCAGGATTTGGCTAATCGCGCCGAAGCGGTACATAACGGGTGTGTAGATCGTAGCGAAGACAATATGCTGAAAATCACCACTGCCGGAAAAATGATGGCTCTTGATTTACGGCTTTTAAGCGACGTATTTGAGGATGACCCGAACAGCAAGATAAATAAATGCGTTGAGAACGTTGTAAGAATATATAACGAAACAACAGATAAGCGCTCTACGCAACTTATATTTTGTGACACCGGTACGCCTACCGGGAAAAATAAGAGTGGTTTTAATGTTTATAAGGATATAAAGGAAAAACTTATTTCGCTCGGCGTAAAGGAAGAAGAAATCGCCTTTGTTCATGATGCAACGGACGAAGAAAAACGTGAAGAATTATTTGATGCAACGCGACAAGGGAAAATTCGTATATTGTTGGGTTCGACGCAAAAATTAGGTGTTGGTACTAATGTGCAGGATAGACTGATTGCCAGTCACGATTTGGATGTTCCGTGGCGACCGGCTGATCTTGAACAGCGACGTGGCCGTATTGTCAGGCAAGGGAACACCAATGATAAAGTGCAAATTTATCGTTATGTCACCAAAGGAACGTTCGATTCATATTTGTGGCAGACATTGGAGAATAAGCAACGATATATTTCACAAATTATGACATCGAAGGATTACAATTTGCGGGAACTTGAAGAAGTTGATGAGGTTACGCTCACTTACGGAGAAATAAAAGCCATTGCCGCCGGTAATCCTTTGATAAGCGAGAAAATGCAACTTGATGTTGATTTAAAAAAATTAACAATGGATCGCACTTCGTACCTTAAACGTCAAGATAATGAGCGATATGACCTTCGCCATGCTTATCCTCAAAGAGTACAGCGTTTGGAAAATTATTTAAAACAATTACATACTGATTTGGAAACGGTACGAAACAATCCTGATACGGAGAGTGAAAACGAGAAGCGTTTGTCTATTGTCATAAACGATAAGGCAATTACTAATCGCAAGGATGCGGCGGAAGCGCTTTTGGATGCCACGAAAATGATAAATGTCGGTGTTGCAAATAATATTGATGGCGAGTACCGTGGATTAAAGCTCACGGTTGTGTATAACTCCGATGGACATTATTATGAAGCGTTGCTTACAGGACAAAACGAATATTTGTATAAGTTAGGTATGAATAATTTCGGTAAGACTGTTGATGGTTTTGTGAATATTGAAAATAAGATCCAAGACAGTATTGAAAAGGCTGAATCCTTGTTGGTGGATGCTAAAGAAACCATCCGCCAAGCCGAAGAATTTATTAATACACCGTATGCACGTGAGAATGAGTATAAAGAAAAAAGCGCTCGATCAGCGGAGATTTTGGAGCAGTTGCTAAAAGAGCAACAAAACAAATATAAGCGTAACGAAGAAGAAACGATTGATGAGGAAACAAATACCGTAACTGCCAAATCGACCGGAGAAACGACCGAGAAAGAGACTCTGCCG
>JAFUXW010000258.1 GCA_017477035.1 Alphaproteobacteria bacterium
CCACATCGAGTTCGTTTCTGTTCAGACGAACAGTTTCGTGAACGTCACCCAATGTATCAAACTGCACACATTTTCCGTCCGGCCTTTTCTTGGCAGGATAAGTCACGCGCTTAACCGGCAGAAGTAGTTCGCTCTGAACGAACTTCCTTTTCATAACATCAAGCACCTTAGGGGTTCCGTCGAGCAGAAGCCCTAAGCGACACGACTTGGCACCGTCTTTGTTTGTTTCTACGATGACAGCCCAAACGAGTCGATACTTGCGAGGAATTCCGAAGAATTCACGCAAAAACTTTTTGTTTACCATACTAATTTAAATTAATAGAACTTGAGTATCTTTATCTATATCATCGTTTATTTTCTATGTCAATAAATTTTGTCAAATTTTATTTTTAGACATTGTTGACAAAACAAAATACTGTGCTATAATCTACTTAATATAGGGAGATAATAAATATGGTTGATAAGAAAAAAGGCGGTATTTTAGTTGACGATATGCGTGATTATGCCTTAATTACGCTGATGAAGACCATTCGCCGTTTGGAACTTTTGGATGAAAAACGCAATAACGAATCCGATATTACAAAAATAAGAAGATATATCGGAATGTTTGTGCAGAAAGCTTTTAATGGAAAAACTGAAGAAAATAATGCCAATTCCGTATTTGATAAGTTTCCGGAAGTTTTGGAAATAGCCGAAGAAAAAGATGAAGCAAAAGCCGATACCCTTACTAAAGAGTTGATGAAAACATGGCGCAAAGCCTTGTTAAATCAGATAACCGAATATAAAAAGCTTTCCGAAAACGATTGCGAAACCGTTATTTTAAACGCTGAAAAAGTTTATGATGAAGTCTTTAAACCATATATTGAAACCCACAACAAAGCTCGCCGCAATAAAGATAATCAAATTGACCGTAAAGAATTTGTAAAATCCGTTATGAGCGGAGATATGAATGAAGACGTAGAACGTATTGTTTTATCAGCCAAAGAAAATGTTATTAAAAAGTTGAAAGAACGAAAAAGCGATACCCAAAGCAAACCTCTTTTCAAGGAAGAAATTAATAGCGTTGTGCAGGGATTGGACGTAAGTTACTCTATTTCTCGCAATAGTGATGCCGTTAAACAGGCAAATCGCAAAGTGCGCAGCTATTTCAGTAAAGCCGATGCAGCGAGCTATCGTAAAGACTATCCTAAAGATTTCACGGCTCGTCCTATAAAAGAAGGCTCAAAAGAAGATGCACTTATGTATCAAGGATGTTTAGCAAGCGCAGGATACAATCAAGTTCATTTAGGAATTCGTCCGTCAGCTGATAGCTTTAACGATTTCAAACGAATTATAAAGAAAAACTATCCTCATGACTCCGAAGAAGTTATCAATAAATCTTTGGGAATAGCTAAAAATGCCGGCGAAGACGCCCAATTTGAAGCGTTTTCCGATGTAGGAGCTTCCTACTATACTCAGTTATTGGGCGGATTTATTGATTTACGTAAAAGTATTGTACCTAATGAGCCTGTTAATTCCAATATCGTTGTTTCATTAAAGAAATATATTGATGGTATGTCTGCCGGTGTTCAGGATGTCCATGTCATGTCCCTTTTATTACCGGAAAATGACAGTGGCAGAGGTACTGTTAAACAAGAACAAAGCAAAGAACAGCACACGAATATGGATCATAGCAATATTCCGGTTGCGGCAGCAATTCAGCTTTATATTAAGTTGCATCCGGAATTGGGTGGTAATTTAGAGCCAAACAAGCTTAAACTTGATAAACTTTTAGATTTAGCAGAAAAAGCAGCTCCGTTAGTTGATAATATCGCTAACCACCGTCTTGTGGTCAGCAAGGCCGTTAATGATTTACTTGAACCTAACGGGCAGTTTATTTTAGGCAAAAAAAAGGATAACTCAATTTTAGCCGTTCGTTATTCTTTGCCGAAGATTCAGGAAGTTCTGGGGACAATGTTTGGTTCTGATAGTAAAAAACTTGAGCGTTATAAAGAAGCCTTTGCAAAATACTCCAAGGCAGATAAACGCGGGATAATCACTACTAATCTCAATTTACCAGAACACTCGGATATTACAAAGGCTCGCAAAGAAAACTCTTCGGATAAAAATATTTTAGACATTAGAGTTGTGACTGAAAACGCTTTAACAATAGGAAAGTAACAAAAAAATCTCTTGCCATATAAAGCAAGAGATTCTTTTATCATTTAGGCCACAATTCAGAAATATCAGTAAACGATATTACAGAAGCCGGCAATTGGCACCATACCTGGCCGATTTTTTTTCTGAAACTTATGCAATTACATTGTAATTTGTCTTCAGAAAAAGTGAAAGATTCCATATCTACACTTATCTCATCTCCACATTTAATGTTCATCAGCGCCAATTTTGCAGTATTCATGCTCTTTTCAGACATATTACTGAAAAGCCCATTTGGCTCGTTTATACATAAGCACACCGGCAATGATGGCATATTTCGACACATATTGCCTGTTGAAATACATACCGCATCCAACCTCAGCCAAACATTATCCGAAAAGCCGACGTATACTTTATCTACAACCGCCGTTATAGACACCTTTCCGCCGGACAGTAAATAATCTCTGTTCAATTCCGAAAGGATATCATACACTGGCTTATAAGCCTTTCGTGTCAAATTTTCGGGAAATACTACACCGCTCTCATTTTTCTTGAGGCGAATATTATCCCCGACATAAACCGGTTCGTTATCAATAACCGGAACTGCCGTATATAACAATTCCCGCGGCTGTGACAGCTCAACTGATTTGCCGTTTTTGAAAACAACTTTTCCAGCCATAAAAGTAAAACTGGCATTGTCATCCAATACCACATTGACCGTTCCTTCAATAGAAATGCAGCCTTCAAAATAATTTTCCATACATTTTATTTTTTAATTATACAAATTTTGTCCAAATATATCATATAACAAGTTAATGTCAAGCAAAAAACCGCAGACCTTACATCTACGGTTCTTTTCATTTACCCTTATGCAAAGATTATTTATTTTCCAAATCTTCGCCGTTTTCTTGGTTAACACGCTTTGCCGACAGTTTGATTTTGCCGCGATTATCGGTACCCATACATTTAACCCACATGGTATCGCCTTCTTTGTAGAAGTCGGAAACCGAGGCAATACGTTCGTTCTTCACTTCGGAAATATGAACCAAACCTTCGGTCTGACCAAGGAAGCGAACAAATGCACCAAAGTCCATAATTTTGGTTATTGTTCCTCTATAAATTTTACCGACTTCTGGTTCTGCTACAATACCGGTAATTATATCAATCGCCTTCTGGCAATTTTCAGCATTTGCGGAAGCAATCAATACCACACCGTCATCACTGATTTCAATTTTTGTATTGGTTTGTTCGATAATTTCACGAATAACTTTACCGCCGGAACCGATAACTTCACGGATTTTATCAACCGGAATCTGCATACTGTAAATACGAGGAGCTTTCGGCGAAATTTCCGGACGAGGAGCTGCCAAAGCTTTAGCCATTTCACCCAAAATGTGAATGCGTCCTTCGTGTGCTTGTGCCAAGGCATTTTGCATAATTTCTTTGGTAATGGACGTGATTTTAATATCCATTTGCAAAGCGGTAACACCGTCTTTGGTTCCGGCAACTTTAAAATCCATATCACCGAGGTGATCTTCGTCACCTAAGATATCGGTCAAAATAGCAACTCTGCCATCATCTTCCTTAATCAAGCCCATAGCAATACCGGCAACCGGCTTTTTCATCGGCACACCTGCATCCATCAAAGACAGGCAAGTTCCGCAAACAGTGGCCATAGAAGAAGAACCGTTGGATTCCATAATATCGGAAACTACTCTCAAAGTATAAGGGAAAACTTCCTTATCTTTCGGCAACATCGGATGAATGGCGCGCCATGCCAATTTACCGTGACCTATTTCACGACGTCCCGGCGTACCTAATCTTCCGCACTCACCAACCGAGAACGGCGGGAAGTTATAATAAAGCATAAAATCTTGCTTATATTCATTCATCAAACCGTCCACCAACTGAGCGTCATCCGGTGTTCCTAAAGTAGTAACCACTAAAGCCTGAGTTTCACCGCGGGTAAACAAAGCGGAACCATGTGCTTCCGGCAACAAGCTTACTTCGCATTGAATCGGACGAACCGTTTTAGTATCACGTCCGTCAATACGGTGACCGGTAGAAAGGACTTTTTCACGCATTGTGTGATGCATAACATTTTCAATAGCATCACCAACAAAAGCTGTTTCGACTTCGTTTTCTTCCGGTACGGTAGCCTTAACTTCTTCTGCCAACTGCCCCAAAACAGTAGCACGTTCCTGCTTATCGGTAATACCGAAAGCAGCTGTATATCTGTCACCGAATTCTTTCATAATGCGATTACTTAAATTAGTATATTCCTCAGGAAAAGTCGGAACTTCCCACTTTTCTTTACCGGCTTCGGCTGCTAATTCTTTAATCATTTTAATAACGCCTTGAAAGCTTTCAAAACCGAACATTACCGAGCCGAGCATCACTTCTTCGGAAAGTTCATTTGCCTCAGACTCTACCATTAAAACGCCTTCTTCAGTACCGGCAACCGTCAATTCCAAATCAGAAGAAGCTTGTTGCTCAATAGTTGGGTTCAAAATATATTCGCCGTTTTTGTATCCCACTTTTGCAGCACCAATGGGTCCCATAAACGGAATACCGGAGACAGCCAACGCCGCAGATGCGGCTACCATAGAAACCACGTCAGAATCGTTTTTCTGATCATGTGAAAGCACAGTGCAAATAATCTGTACTTCATTTTTGAAAGCATCCGGAAACAACGGACGAATTGGTCTGTCAATTAAACGAGAAATCAAAATTTCACGTTCGGAAGGCTTGCCTTCTCTTTTTACGAATCCGCCGGGAATTTTACCGGTAGCATAATATTTTTCCTGATAGTTAACGGTTAAAGGAAAGAAATCTTGATCTGCCTTTACCTCTTTTGCGGCAACCACCGTTGCAACAACTACTGTTTCTCCATACGTTGCCACAACCGCGCCGGTTGCCTGTCTGGCAATTTTACCTGTTTCTAATATTAATTTACGCCCGCCCCATTCTATTTCTTTACGGCATACTTTAAAATCTATCATATTTTTCTTTCCTTTCATACATCTTTTTAAACCTCACCCGATCAGGCATCGGGATTTTTTAGGGGTTACGCTCAAGCATAACCCCATATTTTGTCCGTTAAAATTACTTACGTAAATCTAACTTTTTAATGATAGCCTGATATCTTTCTTCGCTAACGCTCTTCAAGTGGTCTAGCAAGTGACGACGACGGCTTACCATCTTCATCAAACCTAAACGAGAGTGTAAATCCTTTTTATGAACATTGAAGTGTTCAATCAAAGTATTAATTCTGTAGGTCCAAATAGCAATTTGAACTTCCGGACAACCGGTATCATTTTCGTTAGCACCGTATTTAGCTACGATTTCTTTTTTAATTTCACTGTTTATCGACATCTTTTATTTCCTTTTTTATATTATTTTGAAACACGCGAATCGGTGAAATTTTATGTTCATCAATTCGCACCAAAGCAATCAAACAATCATCAAACATTGCTTTCAACGTTGAACCTTGCGGAAAATCCGCATAATTTTTCGGTGACAACCCTTGTCCGTAGCTTAATTTGATCGCATCTTCGGCCGAAACAGCAATCTCCGCGATGTCGCGCAGAGATGTTTCCATCGGCAGAAGAGACTTACGTCGTTTTTCTACATACTCCATTTTTTCCAAAGAATCCAGTAAAATTTTATCTTTAAGCGTAAAATTACCGCATTTTGTGCGTCTTAACTCCGTCAAATATCCGACTGTTCCCAAAAAAAGCGCTAAATCATGCCCTAATGTTCGCACATACGTACCTTTTGAGCACTCAACTTTGAACTTTGCCGAGTCTGCATATTCTTCCAATAATTCCAGAGCAAAAATCTCAATTTCACGCTCAGGCATATCAACGCTTTGTCCTTTACGAGCCAACTTATATGCCTGCTGACCATTAATTTTAATGGCAGAATAAATCGGTGGAATTTGTTTTATTTTACCGATAAAATGCGGAAGTGCCGCCACAATCTCGGCGTGATTCGGAATTTTATCACTAGTGGCGACGATTTCACCTTCAATGTCATCTGTAGAGGTTTGCTCCCCCCATTTGACCACAAATTCATACTCTTTTTTACCATCTGTAACATACGGCACTAATTTGGTAGCTTCACCAAACGCTATCGGTAAAACTCCGGTAGCAAACGGATCCAACGTTCCGGTGTGTCCGTTTTTGTTGGCATGCATCAAATAACGAGTTTTACCGACCACTTGAGTGGAAGTCATTCCCTGCGGTTTATCTATAATCAACCAGCCATTAACATCATCGGCTTTAGTATGCTTCAATGCTTTTCTCCCCCAAGTACATACTGCATTTTATTCTGCAATTATAGACTTGTTACTATTTTCGAAAATTCATCTTCATTTATAATTTTTACACCCAATTCGGCGGCTTTTTTAGCCTTAGAACCGGCATCTGCCCCCATTATCACATAATCGGTATGTGCCGAAACGGAACCGGCAACTTTAGCTCCGAATTTCTGCGCTAATGATTTAGCTTCTGCTCGGGTATATTTTGTAAGTGTTCCTGTAAAAACCACCGTTTTACCGCTTAACGGCGAATCGATTATTTCATCGTTAACATAATCTTCCACCATCACATATTTACGTAATTCATTTATAACTTTTAAATTATGTGCTTCTCCAAAAAACTCGACAATATCTTTTGCCATTTCACCGCCGACACCATCTATAGCCACTAATTTAGCTGTTTCTTTAGCGCACA
>JAFUXW010000259.1 GCA_017477035.1 Alphaproteobacteria bacterium
CAAAAACCGGTGTTTGTAAAACTTTCGCCGAATGTAACGAATATCGCAGAAATCGCTAAAGCGGTAGAAAAAGCCGGTGCTAACGGCATTTCTGCCATTAATACAGTACAATCACTTATGGGCGTTGATTTGGATACGTTTGAGCTGATGCCGAATGTGAACGGCAAGACAACGTTCGGCGGTTATTCCGGCATTTCGGTAAAGCCAATCGGCTTGCGTTGCGTGGCACAAATCCGCCAGAACAGCAGTTTACCGATTTTAGGCATCGGTGGTGTCTCTAACTGGCACGATGCGGCAGAATATATGACGGTCGGTGCCGATGCGGTTCAGGTCTGCACTGAAGTTATGGCCAACGGCTACAGAATCATTGCCGCAATGAAGCAAGGATTGTTGAATTACTTAGAAAGCAAAGGCTTCAACAGTCCGGCAGATTTGAAAAACAAAGCCATTGTTAATTTATCGGCGCATGAAAAATTACCGAAATCAACACAGGTTTATCCGCATATTGACGATGATGTATGTGTTAAATGCGGCAAGTGCGTGACAATTTGCGATGAATCGGAGCACAGTGCATTATCTCTCGTTGATGGACATATTACGGTTAATAAAGATGCCTGTGTCGGCTGTTCTTTATGCTCGCATGTTTGTCCGAAGTCGGCAATTAAGATGAAATAAGTATATAAAGAATTTTTTAGAGTGTGAAAATGCAGTATTTTTACCTATAAAATCATTCAAAGGATTTAATCGTCTTTTTTGCCGGTTGGGGATGTGATGAAAACCAATTTATCAATCTCCGCGACAACAAAGATGTTATAATTTTATATGATTATCAGGATTTAGCTTTGCATTTTGATTTTTCTAAGTATGAAAACATATATGTTATTGCTTATTCAGCCGGCGTTTTTGTTGCTTCGATATTCGCTGATAGACTACCGAATGTCCGGCAGAAAGTAGCCCTCTGCGGCAATCCTTATTTGTTTGATGAAACGCTTGGCATATCAAAAGAAACTATTCAAGTTTTTAAGAATATTACTTTGGATAATTATCTCCAATTTCGCAGAAAATATATGGTATATAGCGATGAGGAATATGAAAGATACAACAAACTGGAGTCTTTACGCACAATAGAAAGCTGCGAAAATGAATTGCTTGCCCTTCAAAAAATGTATAAAGAAAAGAAAGACAACATTAATCCGATGTTTGATAAAGCGATTATGGCAGAAAATGATTTGATATTTGATGTGCAAGCACAACGTGATTTTTATAAAGATAAGTTGCAGGTTATCAAAAGCGCCAAACATCACATTTTCTTTCATTTCAACAGTTTTGAAGATATGTTAGTCAAGAGTCAAAATTAAATATCTTGAGCGGATTTATAGCTTTTGATTGTTTTATAAGCTGATTTTAATTCATCTTCACGCTGTTTATGGCGAGCAGCCATCTGTTCAAGTTTAAATTTCATTCGATCAAGTCGGTTTTGGGGTCTTGTCGGTAAAGGTTTACCATAAGCGTTTTTGAGGAGTGTTTCAATCAGGGTTAATGTTCGTCCTGCATGATGGTAGACCATTGCAAAATTTGTTCTGTTGCTTGGTGTTATATCTTGGTATTTCTTTATTTTCATGGCATTTCCTTTCGTTACGATCAGCAACGCTTGAAAATAGTGAAAAGTCCAGATAAATATCTTCATATACACTGATTTAATATAAGCTCAAAAGTATAGAAAACTACGTAGCCTGATAGTTTCCTTCACCAATACAAACAACAGCCTGCAAAATGGCTGTTTTTTCTTTTTAAATCAATCATTTAAGCGAGTTCGTATGTTGTGTTTTTAAAAACAAGCATTTTGGGAAATTTTACGAACTCGTTATGGTAACAATGCAATAAAATCAACTATTTAAGCAGTTGGAGTCCCGTTTGGTTGTGGTACGCATTTGACTTGGTTGATGCAAAAAATTTTAACTGATTTGGGAGTTGGAGAAGAGATGAACCTCTGTTAAATTTGCAAAGGTTAGTATTGTTAAATTTTACTATTTATTAAGTTGCTTCATTTACTTTTTATGTAAATACTTTAGGAGTTAATTAATGTTAAATTTAAGAAATGCTTTTTATGAATGGCTTACAGAAAGTGGTATATCAGATAATGGATGTAAACGTATTCAAACATTTGTAGATAATGCATGCAATGAAATATCCAAAGAAGAACTTGAACTAATACACTATATTGCTCAACGAAAGGATGTAGATATTAGTTACGCATTATCGAAATATCACTTTTTTGAGAACATATGCAGATACACACAAGTGACCTATGATAATGAAATCCCGGGTACCACTTGGGAAGAACTTGCAGCTGAACTACCATTAATTATCATAGGTTATGAAGGCCGAAAGAAAACAGCTTTACAAAAGTACAATGAGTTTCTTTCTGAGATAGATTTGCCAAAAGATATATTATACAAGCAGAATCAAAATATATTGAAATTAATTGAAAATAAGCTTCCTTCCGATAGGAATTATCTTACTAGTAAGGAATATGCTGCTCTGTCAGGACATGATGAACGTGTAATTAAAAGATGGAGAAGAGAGCGTATCGAACAAGGTAAACTTGATCAATTGAGTGAAAATCCATATGGCCAAGGTAAAATTGGTCCAAGATTTGTTATGGATGGGGGAAAATGCCGATATTATATAGATGATTTGAATGCATATTATGGTAGAGATATAAGGTATCTATAAAAATCCTTCTATTCGAATCGATTCGTTAAAATACAACAGACTAAACACTCATTTTTCATAGAAATGGGTGTTTTTTTATATTGCCTGCATTTTTCATGTCACACTTTGTCACCTTTTAGCCCAATTTAGCCTTTTGTGTGTTCTTTTTCAAGTATTTTCAATGTGATATAACAAAGATGTTATAACAAATGTTTGGGCAAGGCCTTGCCTTTCAATTTCTAAAATATTGAAAGGTAAATAATATGAAAAATGAAACAAATAAAAGCAAAAAAATTATTAGTGCAACACAATTAAAGGCTGCGATCAGAGCTTATAAGTTAAAAGGATTGATTATTCATCTACCTCCTAAAGCTTATAAAAAACACGCAAGTCAAACGGTGAGAAGCACCATTGAATCATTATGTAAAGATTTTGTTTTAACACCTTTTTTTAAGAGCAATTCCAAAGCGTCCGGGAGCACACCCAGGTAAAGGTTTGCCAAGTAAAAGAGATAAGATTGAAGCTTTATATGCTTTGAACCGTTATCGCACTGATCAAATTGAAGCTTTAGAAAAAAAATGGGTGCGTAAAGCGATTAAATATGCATTGAAAAATAATGAAAAAGCAGGTCCGGCTTTGGCGTTACGTTTAAAGCGTGAAAATGCAAAACATTATGAAAAAGTTTTAGCCGCTAAGAAAAAAGAAGCAAAGATTGCGGCCCTTGCAGAAAGAATGTCAAAAGCTGTTGTGGCTGATGAAAGCTTACCGTATGCCGGTGCTATCATTGACTTAACACAGCCGGAAGTGTCGAAAGATTTAAATTCTGTTGCTCTTCCTTTGGCTGAAAATGCTTTGGTCTTTATTGCCGTCTATCCGAAGGATATGCTGAAAGCTTTGAAGTTAATTGAAGATTTGGAATGCACATACGTAGATAATATTGTGTGGGACCGAGATGTTCAGTTATCAACGGGTACTTGGAGCAAAAATCAGCACACCAATATTCTGATTGCACTCAAAGGTCAGCCCAACGAACCTGTAAATGAGTTTCAGCTTGAATCCGTACATTTTGATCACAAGACGATAGAGCTTTTATCTTTGCCTGATTACTACTTTAGCATGATGGAAGAGATGTGTCCGGGTGAACAGTATTTAGAAGTGTTTTCTTGCCGTCAATTCAGCGACAAGTGGCATGTATTGAAAATTAACAAAGAAGAAAAGGAAAACTAATTATGACAAAACTTAATTTGAATAATGTGGTTGTAACCGACCATGATTTTGAACGCTACACTGCTATTTGCTGCAGTGGAGGCATAGGAACCACAAAAACCAAGTATGTTGGCTATGAGATGGTTTGCGGATGTGAACTTTTATTGGATAGGTGGCGTTTCTGCTGCGCTATCAATCCCCAAGCTACTGAAGGATTAGTACGTGGTGATTTCACAAAAAATATTGAAAAAATTGCCAAGTTACATATCAAGCGTGGGGCTAGAGGGCTAGTAATAACTTTGCCTTGTCAATCTATGAGTTTGGCCGGCGGACAACATCTTGACGATCCATTGACTTGGTTGTTTTTATTTGCTCTTGAATTGTGTAGAACCATTTATAGGCTCTCACCAGAGCATCTTCAATGGGTGTTTTGGGAAAACTGTCCATACTTCATATCAGATAATCAAGATCCGATAATCACTAACCGTTTGGATGGCAAAACTATTTTGCAAACCATAACTAAGGTGATGAACAGCCTAGACATGGATACTAATGACAAAGTTTTGGATGCGAGTTTTTATGGTACGGCCCAGATGCGTAAGCGTGGAATTATTCTATGCAGAAAATTGAAACGTTGGGAGTTTCCGGAACCTGATGAAAAACCTTTGACTTGTGGCGAGGTCATTGGTGATAGGAACAAGTTTGAAATGCTTGATTCATCACACAGACGATCGGCAACCAATGAATTTCAACGCATCGACTATGTTTCTCCGGTACAAGAAGCTTTCATCCGTAAAATTAAATCAGGTATGTCAGCGTTCAAGTGTATGGATAGAAGCTTGATAGTTAATCCTGATGGGATGCCAAGTCAAGCTCAACATATCAATAGCTCTTACGGACGCAACTCTTACAATCATCCAACACATACCATTACGCAAGGTAGCGATTCATTGTGTGGGGATTGGACTTTACATCCGGGTGAAGATTTAGGCAATGGGGAATACAGTGATCCACGGCCGTATTCAATCGCTGAAATCTTTGCTTTGACCGGTTTAGACGATAATTTTATTAAAGCTATTCCGGCTTGGGCACGTGGCAATGATAAGTTGTTGCGCCAGTTGTGCGGAGAAGCGCTTATGCCGAACTTGTTGGCACATTGCTTAAGCACTCTTAATAAATAATTATACAGGGGGAGCGTAAAAACTCCCTTTTTTTTATTTTAAACCTCTGCAAAGGTTTATTTTTTTAAATGATAACGTTGTCTTTAGCAAATCGGAGTTCGATTTGACCGGATTGCATAAAAGGCAGTAATTTACTGATATCTATATGTTTGAGATAAGTTTTTCTTGAATGAAACACCACCGCTTGCTTAGTTTTATTATGTTTAAGATAGTCAAGAAGCTTGTTCATACAGTCCTTTTCATAAGATTTTATGCCGGAAGTTTCAAAAAAGACGTCAACAACGTGCAAATTCTTCCTTTTACAGTATGTCAGCATCTCGGCGAATTGTCTTGCTACCTCATTCACACCACCACAGGAAAACAAAACAGCCTCCCGCGGATTTATGGTTTCTGTTATCGGGTTATACATTGTTTAAGGTCCTACGTTATATTTTATATTTAAGTAGAACTGCCTAATATATATCGTTTTGCAACAAATCACACCATAACAGCCGGATTTGGTTTTGGTTATAAGTTGCAAGCGAAAAGGCAATTTGTTTGTCTGGGGTTGTTTTAATGGCTCTTTGTTTTAAATTTGGTATTGTTTTTTATTTTTATTAGTGTAAAATATAGGGTAGATATGCCGTATTAGCATATTTAGACCCGTGTGGTCGGAGCCTTCATAAGCTCTTATTACCTTCGGTATTAGGATTTATACCGTGATTGCTATGTAGTCGTTTCGGCGATGAATAGTAAATAAACCCAGGTCATATTATATGGTCTGGGAGCTTTGAGCGGATGTCCAAGGATTTTGTGTCAAAATGAAATCTGAAAGGCTTAAAGGATCATTTAAGGTAATATGATTTATGAACTCTCCAGACCACCTGAAATATGGTGGTTTATTTTTGTCAAATGGTTGACAAACAGTATGTAATGTGCTAATATAGCGACAAAATGGAGAACTTTATGGCTGATGTAACAGAAGTTTTGAATAAAGCCGAAAACAAAGAAGAGCTTAAAGCTGTTCTCCCATTAGGCGCGAAACAAGAATCAGAGATTTTTCAACAAATAACTGCCGAACTCGCTCAGCAAAATGATTTTGAGGCTTTCTTAAATAGAAAGGTTCATTTTGATAATCGCGATTGGACTTATGGTCAGTTTTTATATAAACATTGCTTTGATGAAGTTCAGAAATTTACCTATAAATGCAAAGATTATTTTGATGGTAAACCGGTGGCAAATTTTGGTGAAACAGAAAAGAATTTAGCACAAAAAGTTGCCTTCATTTTTTCCAATAATTTAGCACAGCCGGATGGTGTTTTGCAAACTGAAAAACTCAAAGAGCTTGATATATTTAACGGCGACAAAGAAAAAGAAGCTTTTTATCAAAATTTGTTTGCTAATTCTAATCGCTCGTTTGAGGGAAATCCGTGCTATTGGCATCCGGTTTCGCAATATCAAACTTTGGTTATTGAAAATGAGCTCTCAAAAATTGGAATGAATACAGGTCAGATACGCGATTTAATGGTTCATTGCGAAAAGGAAAGAGAAAAAGCCGAAAGATTTTATAAAGATAATATGCCGACAGAATTTGTGCATAATTCAAAAGTTTCTCCCGAAGAAATGGGCAATACCGTTCAAACGAGATTACGTTCTGTTGATTCCGCTATCACAACGCAAAAATACTGCTTTATAGCCGAGCCGAATTCATTTCATTCCGGACTGCCGATGCAAGGTGATAAAGAATTTAAGAGCTGGCCGCGATTTAGCCCCAAAGTTATGGCTTTTCAGATGTCAGCGACTGAGTTTGCCGATAAAACAAAGGATTCATATAATTATAAAATTGATATGTCGCAAAAAGATGCAATTCAACCTTGTATTCCGTTATGGGGCGGTGCGCCAAGCGAATGGGTTAGTGTTAAAGATTTAAGCTACTCTCCGGATGTTGAAAAAGAAACATTGCAGGATTTACAAAAGCAAGGTATGAAATTTTATCTTGTGCCGAATAAAGGGGACTGGGATTTGCTCCGCCAAGCCGAAAACCTATCCGAAAATGAGGCGGAAATCTTTATGCAAAAGTTATGCCAAGAAGACAAAGCAGTGTTGTTTGATAATAAAAAAGTTAATCAAAATGCGTGGAATATTGCATTTGATGGAAATGCAAACCCTACTTATCAAGAGCTTGCCGAGCGCAGACGGGCATC
>JAFUXW010000260.1 GCA_017477035.1 Alphaproteobacteria bacterium
AATGCGCTTGGAGATACCGGTTTCTTTTTCCACCCTGTCTAAATAAAAACGCTTTTCGCATCTTAATTTCCACAGGGCTGAGCCGATATCAAGCATGGTTTGCTTATCCATAAAATATTCGTGATTTTTTGACATAGTTCTAAACTCCTTAATTTGCTTTGCTAAAACAAAAACCACCTTGATTTTCCTTCAAGGTGGGGAGTTAGCAACTGTAAGAGAACAGTCCGGTGTATTCAATATATTCCACCGGCTCCCCATATGAGGAGTTATATCTCTTAAGGAGTTGCTACACTCCACAGACGACCTCTCGTCTGCGAAAGTCATATTAAACAAACAATCTCAAAAAGCAAGTAAAAAAATTTCCCGATACCGACTATGGTATTAGGGGTAAATTTCAACACAGCATTTTTTTGCAAAACACTATGCGTAAAAGTGGTATAACCAAAATATAGGATACCCCCAGATAAATAATGTTAAAACATACTCAAGTTTTATTAAATTTTGCAAACTTTGTCAGTGTTTGTTTACATGTGGAATGAATTGGAAGATATTTAATAAAAGGATAATCTATTTGAACTTTTTTACCGCGCTGGATAATCGCATAATGGTGTAACTTGCTGTTTGCTTATCCGGTATATTGGTTGTTTTACAATTTCTTTCGCAATCATAAAGCATATTCAAAGCGGATAGAATGCGCTCTCTGTTCCATATTTTAAGTTGCTTTACAAAATCATTTTTGCGATAAAACATCAGTGGTGGGCGCAGACTCTTCAAAGCTTCTTCCTGAGATTTTCCTTCTTCCAGTAAAGCTTGACAACTTAAAAGCTTACTGAAATGATATTCTAACTGACGGATTAAAGTTGCGGTTTGCTCACCTTCCTTTATCAAGCGGTCGTAGGTGGCACAGGCAAGCAAAGTGTTTCCGTTGGCTGTATGATAGCATAAATCATCATAATTGGCTCCGGCAACATCACTTACGGCTTGTTTTATATCATCAATAGTAACATTTTTCCGCTCTCCCAAGTAGAGTTCTAACTTGTCTATTTCACTTTGGTTAAGTTTTCTATCAGGAGAAAGTCTGGTGCATAAAAACTGTATTGCCGATACATCAGCAATCAAGCCCTTTTCTTTCAGCATACGCGATGCTTCTTCGGCAATATCTCCGGAACGTTCTTCATAGCAACCGACAATAATCACATCATTTCGCTCTTTTGCCCAAGTTATAAGGCTCGACTTTGTATTTAGTGTCATTGAAGAAAGAATAAGTAAATTATCCGAATTTGTTTCCGGTATCATCTTTTTTAAAAGCGAAGCCAAATTATTATCGGCATTCTTAACAACTATTGCCCGTCTTCCACCCATTAACGACTGTGCGTGAAACTCGGCATATACTTCTCCGCCGTCTTTAGATATGCTATCCATTTCTAAGGCTTGATAGCGAAATGCATCTTCAGTTGATTGGCAAATTGCCTCGGCGCATTTTTTTTGCAAAGTCGAAATTTCTCCCGCATTGGTGCCATACAAAATAACACACTTTACAAAAGGCGAGGGATTTGAACAAAAATTTTCCAGTTGCGCCGGTTTATAATTCATCAGTGTTACCGCGTTTTGTTTTTAGCGAGTGGAAATACGCACCGATTCGCAAGGATATGTCGTTTGCTAAAATTTTAGCGCCGTCTTTTTCCACTTTCTTTTTATCCATTGTTGTGGAGTATGGGTTATCAAGCAAGTCATAGCTAAGGAAAATCCAGCTCTTACCGCTAACCAATTCGCCTTTCTCCTTACTCCATAATGAATATTTAACAGTGTACTTAACCTTTTCACGGGTTGCTGTAATATCATCACGTAATGCTAACTCTGTGCGCTTACTGTTAATAGGTTCCAGTTTTAAGAAATATTTTGCGTGTTGCGGAACGCCGCGCGGAGTTAAATCATCGATCAACTCATTTTTCACCATTTGACCGATTCTGTCGGCGGCACCTTCTACTTTAATTTGAGACATTTCATAAACAATATCTGTATCAAATTCGTTATTATAATACCATCCACCGTTATTTGATGTTTTTTCCACGTATAAAGGTTCAAATCCGCAGGCTGTAATACCTAAAGTTAAAACTGCCAATACGGTATATATTTTCTTATGCTGCAACAATGTTTACAATCCTCCCAGGTACGACAATGATTTTTTTAATGGTTTTTCCTTCAAGTTGACGGGCCACATTTTCAAGTTTGAGCGCTTCAGCTTGTGTTTCTTCAGTGCTGGCATTTTTGGAAATTGTAATAGTACCGCGCATTTTTCCGTTCATTTGAACTCCTAATGTTACCACATTGTCTTCTGCAAGTTTGGCATCTCCATGTGGCCAGTCCTGTGTTACAATAAATGACGAATATCCTAATCTGGCCCACATTTCTTCGGCAATATGCGGAGTAAACGGAGCGAGCAACTTTAGCAAAGTTTCATACATTTGTGCCGGAATTTTTTCCATATTGGATAGATAATTTACATAAGTCATCATTGAAGAGACGGCAGTATTAAACTTCATCTGGTCAATACGCTCTGTAACCTCAATAATACATTTATGCATGGCTCGCATATCGTCCGCAGACATAGCAATGTCATTACTATAAACCTTTTTGAATAAAGTATAAATTTTGCTGACAAAGCGATATACTCCGTTCAAACTCTCATCAGACCACATTGCAACCTGATCAAACGGTCCGATAAACATTTCGTAAAGACGAAAAGTATCTGCACCATAATTTTCAACGATGTCGTCCGGATTTATAACGTTGCCGCGTGATTTACTCATTTTTTCTCCATCAGCGGCCAAAATCATACCATGCGAGGTTCGTTTTTGATATGGTTCAGGCATCGGAACATACCCGCAATCATATAAAAATTTATGCCAAAAACGAGAATACAATAAGTGCAGAGTCGTATGTTCCATTCCGCCATTATACCAATCTACATTCATCCAGTATTTCAATGCCTCTTTTGAAGCAAATTCTTTATCGTTGTGCGGATCGCAGTAACGCAGAAAATACCAAGAAGACCCCGCCCAGTTAGGCATTACATCAGTTTCGCGACGTGCTTTTCCTCCGCATTTAGGGCAAGTTGTTTCAACCCAATCTTTAGCGTTGGCTAGCGGAGAATCTCCATTATCATTCGGACGATAATCAGGAACATCAGGCAACATAAGCGGAAGGTCGCTTTCATTAATAGGTTGCCAACCACAATGTTCACAATAAACCATAGGTATCGGTTCACCCCAATAACGTTGACGTGAAAATACCCAATCACGCAGTTTAAAGTTAACTTTTGCTTTTCCGAATCCGCCATTTTTCGCAAATTTAATAGCTGCAACCATTGCGTCTTTTTTATCCATCCCGTTCATAAATCCGGAATTGATATGTTCCCCGTCTTCTTCCCAAGCCTCTTTACTGATATCGCCGCCGGCCAAAACCTGTATAATCGGCAGATTGAAAACTTTGGCGAAGTCATAGTCACGTTGGTCGTGAGCCGGAACGGCCATAATAGCTCCGGTACCGTATCCTGTTAAAACATAGTCGGAAATAAAGACCGGAATCAATTCTCCGTTAAACGGATTGCGCGCTTTAATACCTTTCAGTTCAACACCTGTTTTGGTGGTATCTGAAGTTCTTTGCAATTCGGATTTTTTAGAGGCTTCTTCAATGTATTTCTGCACTTCGGAAGGATTCGTATACAGGCTCATCAATTCCTTAACAAAATGATGTTCAGGCGCCATAACTGTATAAGTAACACCGAAAGTTGTATCCGGACGGGTTGTATAAACTACCATTTTTTTACCCAAATCATTGCCGTTATTATCTGTTAAAGCAAATTCAAGTTCAGCACCTTCAGAACGTCCAATCCAGTTAATTTGAGTAGATTTAACCCTGTCAATGAAATCAACGGTATCCAAATCATTGATTAATCTATCTGCATATTTGGTAATAGCAAGCATCCATTGCTCTTTGTCACGGCGCACGACTTGTGCTCCGCAACGTTCACAACAACCGTTTACAACTTCCTCATTGGCAAGACCTACCTTACATGAAGGACACCAGTTAATTGCCATTTTATCTTTATATGCTAAACCATGTTTCCAAAATTGAATGAACATCCATTGTGTCCATTTAAAATACTCAGGATCGCAGGTGGCAAAACATCTGTCCCAATCAAAGCAGAAACCGAGGGATTTCAGTTGGCGAGTAAAATTTTCAATATTTGCTTTTGTAGAAATTGCCGGATGCACACCTGTTTTAATGGCGTAGTTTTCTGCCGGTAAACCGAAAGCATCAAACCCCATAGGATATAAAACATTGAAGCCTTGCATTCTTTTTTTACGAGAAATAACATCAAGCGCTGTGTATGAACGAGGGTGTCCTACGTGTAATCCGGCACCCGACGGATAAGGAAATTCAACCAAGGCGTAAAATTTAGGCTTGGTCGTATCTATTTCAACCTTATAGACTTTTTCATCTTCCCAAATTTTTTGCCATTTATTTTCAATGGTTCTGAAATTGTAACGTTCTTCATTTTGCCAATCTTGTTGCCATTCTTTGAAATTGCTTTTACCGTTATATCTGGCGATACCCGACATTTTATTCCTCTCTCATATAAATTCCAATTGCGGCGAATCTAACATAATATTTATAGAATTTCAATACTTAAGCATCTGTTGGCAACAACTTTTAAAATGCAAGTTGTGTTACAAAAAAGAAAAGTTGTAAATGCGTAAATTATCGTAGTTTTCGCACTATTGGGTATGATTTTTTAATGTAGGTATATAACCGGTCATATACCTACTATATAATAACGATATTTTTTCACTATTTTTCTTATTTTATAATATTTTTCGCTTGACTTTAAAAGATATTTATAATATTAATCTTATCATAAAATGGTGCGTATTATTTGCGCGAAATAGCATAGGTAACCAATCAATGGGAAAGGAGGCAATATAATCAATATCCATTTTAATAAATGAAATTACTTATTTACAGGTAATATTTAGTTTAACAAATTAGAATGGAGTAATAAGAATGGACATGTATCCGCAATATAAATCAGCGCTGGGCTATCAAATCGGCGAAGACGGAGTAGATAGCTACGGCGTTAATCACAATAGATTTTCAACACGTGATGAATTGGAATATCAAGTAGCACGTCAGCAACGTGAAAATCAGCTTATACAGAATTATAATAATCAAGGCATAACTCAAGATTATCCGCAACAAGGAACAGAATTTTGGGGGAGTAATACCAATAATAACTATGGTTTCGGCAGTTCCGATATTAGCAGTAATATAGAAAATATCGTAAATCAGTTAAATAATAACGGTTTGAACGGCACAAATAGCGGGCAAGGGCAAGTAAATAATGGTTATACACTAAATGCCGGTGATATGGATGCTAATCAGCCATCAAATACCAATTCTCAGGAAATCCATAATAGAATTTTCAATGGGGTGGATTGTGGCGGAATGACTCCGGAGTTTGCTGATAAAATTGCCTATACTGAATCACGAGGCGGTTGTCAGAATAATATCAATGATTATGGATGTGTTAATAACACTGCTTCAGCATTTGGTAGATATCAAATGCAAGTACCTGCCTTAAAAGATGCTGGTTATATGGATAACAAAGGGGATTTTTTTCCGGAAACAGGAGTTAATAATATGCAAGAATTTCTTAATAATCCACAAGCGCAAGAACAAGCTATGTGTAATTATTTGGATAGAATTGATAAGTATAATAAGAACTGGAACAATTATAAATATCTCGGAAAGGATATACAAGTAGGCAATTTAACGGTTCCTATTACAAAGGATATGATGTTGGCAGGAACACATCGTGAAGGTGCTCGTAAACTTAATGAATGGTTGAATGATGCCAAATTTCAGAATAATAATCTTGTAAGAGATCCTATATATGATCAGCAAGATAAAAAAAGGAGAAATATAACGAAACGGTTTAAAGAAATTCTATATCCGCCCAAATAATACTTGCATAATGCCATTGCATAAGGTAGAGTATGTGAAAAATATCAACCATTAAGAGATAATATGAAGCAATATTTTAAGTATATTCTACCTTTTTTATGCGTTGTGTTTGGCTGTATGGCATTTGTGTTGGTTTTTAATAATCGCAAAACACCGACCAAAGCGGAATTTTATGCCAAGCATCATATTACAAACAACACCCTTATGCCGTCTTCTTTTGATGAAAAAGAATGTCGGCGCGTGTTCACGGAAATATATCGCGAGCGCTATAAAGATAATGTCAAACTTGCACAGCATGAGGTTGAAGAATTTATTTCGTTATTAGAGCGAGATATTATACCACCGGAGCAATATGAAGGTTTTTATTCGCCACAATCTAAAGTCAAATTTTATAATGCAATATATAAAGATAATTTACAGAAACTGGGGTTGTCGTTACAGGATATCAAAGATTTGAATTTGATTGTTACCGATGAAACGTTTCAAGAATGGCACATGAATATGACCATACAACAACTGGAAAAAGAAGGTTTTTATACGATAGCAGATACAGCTCAATTAGTGGCAAAAGTCGGTGATAATATTTATCTGACTGGATTTTATACCGAGTGCGGTACATCGGGGTGTTCTGTCAATATAATGGTTAAAGAAAAGGGAAAGTGGTATTCCAAAAAATCGAATATTTTGTTTGATTTTTGCATAGCAGACGAACATAAGGCTGTATACGAATGTGATCTTTACGGTGGAGATAACGATTTGTGGCACTATGTTGCAGATTATGCTCTGCTAAAGGAATTATCGGATAAATATTACGAGGTTTGGAACGATTATGTGCGGCAATATTTACAAATAAAAAGTGATGCGATAAAATAGCCGGTAAGGATTAGTAAATAATGATTATACGCTTAACACCGAAAGTTTGTTTGGCAAGCCGAGTTGCTATTTTCAAAATAATAACTCTGGCTGCGGAGTAAATAATCCTAAAATCACACTTTGCGACAATAAAAAAGTTGATTAAAGAGCTTAATACGCAGAAAGCTCCCTTGCGTGGTGTACAAAACGGTACATAAGCAAGGGAGCTTACCAGTAGAAAGCCTTTAAGCGAGTTTTCTTAAATTACTTTAAGATCTTAGAAACAA
>JAFUXW010000261.1 GCA_017477035.1 Alphaproteobacteria bacterium
GGAAATATAGGTGGTATCAATTCGGGAGTAGCCGCACTTGATTTTTCATTTATGGGGGGCTCTATGGGATTTGCTGTTGGTGAAGGAATAATAACTGCTGCTCACTTGGCGCTTAAAAGCAGAGAACCTTTGATTACTGTCTCGGCTTCCGGAGGAGCTCGTATGCAGGAAGGTATGCTTTCATTGATGCAAATGGCTCGCACCACGGCCGCCGTTAATGAACTTAAAGAAGCAGGCGTTCCATTTATTTCTATTTTAACTGATCCTACGACCGGAGGCGTTTCTGCTTCATTTGCAATGCTCGGTGATGTTAATATTGCCGAAAAAGGATGCTTAATCGGCTTTGCCGGTCCGCGAGTGATTGAACAAACAATTCACGAAAAATTACCGGAAGGGTTTCAGCGCGCTGAATACTTGCTTGATCATGGTATGGTTGATATGGTAGTTGAGCGCTCCAAAATGAAAGAGGAGTTGGTTAAAGTTCTGAAAGTTTTAACTTCTCACGTGAAAAAGTAATAAAGTCACCTCTTTATTTTGTTTTATTGTCATAACTCGCAAATCTAATATGTTGTGGAGCATAGCATTTTTATTGTAAAATCGAAAAAAACACGTTATAATACACTCAGCGTAGCAACGGATAAAGAAATTCATAAGAGTGGCAAAAATATAAGATCAATAATACATAATGCTGTTATGAAGTTTTCAATTGCACTATCAGCTATGTATTCTGTTTTGCCGGCAGAAGCTCGTCAGAAGGAAAAAAGCGATAAAAATACTTTTGAGATAAGTTCATTTACAGTTAATCCTCAAAGTGCAGACATACCTGCCGTTAACTATACAGATTCCGTCACACCTATATGGAAAGCAAGCAATTCATTATTATCCGAAAAATATCATGATACCAAATAAAATCTCTAATTTTTGAAAGATGTCAAAATCTTTTTTGTCTTGCATTGCAAACCATTTTGGCATTTCTATTTTACAGATTGTTATTTAAAAGTTGACAAAAATATATTTTTATACTATAATTCCGGTATAGAATAAGTGAGGTGCGCTATGAACAGAGATTTTACCCATTCTGAAATTGAGCAGGTTTATGATGATTTTCATTCTCGCACGGCTGATTTTGATGTAGCTTTGGAAGATGGAATTAATGACTTAACTCAAGTAATATCACAGGTAAAAAATAAACGTGACGGCTTTGTTGTTTCTGATGAGTTGTCAACATTATTTGAAGATTGCCGCGATAAAATAGTTTCAGGTTTCAATGAAGCGTCATCGGCGAATCGAAAACAATGGGCACCCCAGATTGCCTCCATTTTTATTTCGGCTATGGATATGAATTTCAGAAATGCTGATAATATCATAAAAACTACTGATACAATCGTTAATGCTTATGATAATAATTCACGTCCGGACAGTGAGGTTTATAAAGCTTTTTATAAGGTATATACACACGCTGTTCGCAAAGTAAGAAATCCGCAAGTAGTCCAGCATTCTTCAGAAATGGCAAATGATATTTTCAATAAAATTGAAATATTAAAAGGCACGGGAACACCTGATAAATATTTAGCATCTTTAGTCGACAAACCTCAAAAAAATACTGTATTAGCGTTTGAAAAGAGTTTGAAAAACGAACTGGAGAGCAATCCTGAAAATACAGCTCATAATGTGTTCACAACCATTAAAACCATCTCGCAAATCAAAGATGACGAAACCAGAGATCAGGTCTATGGTATTTTATTTGCAAATTTAAAAAACATGCTTGAAAAAAGTGCTCTTGATAGCCAAGATTCTCCTAAAACCTTGAAAATGATTGAAAGCGGTATGTTCAAGATTTTTGAACTGGAAAAAGCCACCGGATTATGGGATAAGGCAGAAAAAAATCGTACACCGTTTGAAATGGATATGAAAGCAAAGAAGAGAAAATATGACTTAGATAAAAGAATCCACACTATTCTCAATATAGGAGATAAAGACCTAGGAGTTGAACGCAGGATTGATAAACCTTTCTATCCGAGTAAAAAAGAAATGCAAAAGGTGGTGAATTTGTTAAGTCAATATCCAAAGATAGAATACAGTCTGGCCCTCAAAGTTATGGGTAAAATGGACGATAAGCAATTCTCTAATATTGACGATAAAATAATAGATACAATCTCTGCCGTTACCAAAAGAATGGAATATGGTGAAGATGTTGAAAAAAACTTGACCGGAATTCGTGCACAAATGCACAGTAAAGGAATTCAGAATAAAAAAGAACAAAATAGCAAAGATGTTAATACCGATAAATCTGTTCAAGAAAAACGCCATCCTACAACTCAGGTTGTTTTTGATGTTAAAGATTTACCGAACGGCACTGAAATCGGAAAATAAAAAACATAAAAGTGTATAAAACCCAAGCCCTGTTGATGAACATTCATAACAGGGCTTTTTGTGAATATTATGTTAACATACTTAAATTCCTCTATTACCTACATTAGCTTTACCATTCATAAACAGTGGATTTAGTTGTTTATAATGTTATGTAAAACAGCTTATTTTGCCACCCACGGGTCACCAAAACAAATAATCAAATAAGTTTGCAAAATTTAACGTTTTGCATTAACACTATTTAGAGGTTTTTCAACATAGGACAAAACTGTTCTCCTTACCTATATTCATTTTAGCAAGAAAATAAATCCTGTCCTTTTTCTAATTAATTTTTGCCATTTTTATTTTATATGGCATAACTACATAAAACAATTGACATTCAAATATATTTATGATGAGACTGTAATAGTTGGTAAGAATAATTCTAATCAAGCGTTTAAAAAAACAATATTAATTTCTGACTTGATTTTTATAAAAGGACTGCGTATGAAAAAAATTTTGATTTGTATAGGGCTTGCTTTAACGCTGTCTGCCTGCGGAAGTGACCATATTATTCGCTTTAATTTTGATCCACAACAGAATATAGATACCGAACCATCATATGAAGGTAAAGGACATTTCTTTTTCTGGGGAATGTGGCAAGCAAAAAATTATAATATGGAAAATGTATGTTCTGCAAAAGGGATTAATGCCGTCGAAACTCACTGGACATTCTATGATTCTCTGATGGGCGGTTTGACTATGGGAATTTATGCACCGGAAAGCTATGCTATTTATTGCAATAAATATTAAACTTTATATTTAAGAGCGTAATATCACACATTGTTACGCTCTTTTTCGTTTTTACAGCTTTATAAATTGTATAAATGATGACATATTTTCTCCTATTAAGTAAACTGTATAGGCATACTATTTCATGAAAAAATAAAATACAAGAACATAATTCCTTATAAAAACAATTAATCCGATAAAGCATATAACCGCTTTATATCATTAAGCGCATTCTGATACACTATAACAAAAAAAACAGCCGTCCTCTCGGACGGCTTTCTTTATTGGTACGCGCGCAGGGATTCGAACCCTGGACCCACTGATTAAGAGTCAGTTGCTCTAGCCAACTGAGCTACGCACGCGTATTCATAAACAAGAACTGTATAAATCATTATATTTTTATTTGCAAGATATTTTTTCTGTTTTTGTAATTTTTTTTTATTTTAAATTAAGATATATTTTATTTTTATGGCATAATATCACATCATATTGAATTAAGGAGAATGTAAATGAAGTTTTTAACGATAACGGTATCCTTTCTTGTACTCGTCTCCAGTTTGGCAAATGCCGCAGAGAGAATTTCGTATACAGAGGAAATGTATGCTTTAGGAACAGTGTGCGGACAAGGACTGGCCTGTAAATCGCCAAAATACCACCAGTTTGAGCTGTTAGCACGCGCCTTGGTAGTGAGTAAAGCTGCTAATGATCAGATGCAACAAGAAGGTATGCAAAGCTATAATGCCGGAAAAGTAGATGCATTTATGGGTATGGAAGCTTCAAATTTTGCAGATTGCGATATGGTCAGAGAAGAATTTGATAAACAAAAGATTTTTCAAAGTGTTTTATATTCGGATGGTCGCATAAAACTTTATGACGGAACTATGATTACTCCGCGACGCCCTTATGAAGCGTCAAAATTATACACAAAAGATCGTGAAGCATTTATCAAAGCTGATGCGGCATATAAAAAATCTGTTGCATTGGCAAAAAAAAACGCGCAGAATGCTAAACAGGTGCCTTTGTATGATGCGCGTTACGAAAGCATTGCGAAGCAATTTTAGACTTTAAACAACATTCATTTAAGGAGCTACTATAATGGCTGCATATCAGTATATTTTTGTTATGCAAAATTTAACTAAGGTTTTACCTGGAGGAAGAGAACTTTTCAAAGGTATTACATTATCATTTTTACCTGGTGCTAAGATAGGTGTTTTAGGAGTTAACGGAGCAGGTAAATCAACTCTGTTGAAAATCATGGCAGGTGTAGATAAAGAATTTAACGGTGAAGCTTGGGCAGCTGATGGAGTAAAAGTCGGCTATCTGGAACAAGAGCCTAAATTAGACCCTGACAAAAACGTAATGGAAAACGTTATGGATGGCCTAGGTGAAACTCAAGAATTGTTGCGTCGTTTTGAGGAAATTTCAGCAAAGTTTGCCGAACCAATGAGCGATGATGAAATGAATGATTTAATCGCTGAGCAAGCAGACTTGCAAGAGAAAATAGATGCGGTGAATGGTTGGGATATTGAACGCACTGTTCAAATTGCTATGGATGCACTGCGTTGTCCGCCTGCAGATGCCGATGTTACAAAGCTCTCCGGTGGAGAAAAACGTCGAGTTGCTTTGTGCCGACTTCTCTTGCAAAAACCGGATATGTTGTTGCTTGATGAACCTACCAACCATTTAGATGCCGAATCTGTTGCTTGGCTTGAGCATCATTTACGTGATTATATAGGAACGGTGGTGATGGTTACACACGACCGATATTTCTTGGATAATGTTACAGGATGGATTCTGGAACTTGATCGAGGGCAAGGTATTCCTTATGAAGGCAATTACACATCTTGGCTTGAACAAAAACAGAAACGCCTTGAGCAAGAATCTCGCGAAGAAAATGCACGTCAACGAACATTGGCGCGAGAACTGGAATGGATTCATAAAAATCCTAAAGCTCGTCAAGCTAAATCTAAGGCTCGTATTAATGCTTATGATGAGCTGTTATCACAAGCTGCAAAAGAAAAAATTACTACGGCGCATATTAATATCCCAATGACTGAAAGATTAGGCGATCTTGTCATTGAAGCAGAACATATAACAAAGTCATTCGGCGACAGAGTTTTGATTGACGATTTATCATTTAAAATTCCTAAGGGAGCAATTGTTGGAATTATCGGTCCGAACGGAGCTGGTAAAACAACTTTGTTTAAAATGATTACCGGACAGGAAAAGCCTGATAGCGGAACGATTCGTTTAGGAGAAACCGTTGATTTAGGTTATGTTGACCAATCTCGTGATGAGCTTAATCCTGATAAAAATGTATGGGAGGAAATTTCCGATGGTCTTGATATGATAGAACTCGGCAAAAATGAAGTATCTTCACGCGCTTATGTCGGACAATTTAATTTCAAAGGTGCAGATCAGCAAAAGAAAGTCGGGTTACTTTCAGGAGGAGAACGTAACCGCGTTCATCTGGCAAAAATGCTTCGTAAAGGTGCAAACGTTATCTTGCTTGATGAACCGACTAATGATTTGGATGTTGATACCTTGCGTTCGTTGGAAGAAGGCATAAGTTCTTATCCGGGATGTGTTTTGGTAACTTCACACGACCGTTGGTTCTTAGACCGCTTGGCCACTCATATTTTGGCTTATGAAGATAATGGACATGTTGAATGGTTTGAGGGCAATTTCGAGGATTACGAAAAAGATAAAAAAGCTCGTCTGGGAGAAGATGCTTGTAATCCGCACCGTATTCGCTATAAAAAGTTGGAAAGATAATAAACACATTATCTATTGTTTTGACTATTCCAAATTTATGATAGTATAATTGTAATTAATATCCATTAAATTGTTACTAAAAAAGATATCGGCTACTCCGATATCTTTTTTTGGTGTTGCAAATTAATTATTGTTGCTATATCATCAGCCTGTACCTTATATCAGGTACGGAGCTGTCGAAAGCTCAATATAACCTTCGGTGTTAGATAACATCGTTAATTGCTATTTTCATAGCGGTACACCCCGATTGAGGTCGGGGAGCTTTTAGTGTATGTTCAAGGATGTTTTACCTATAAAAAAAACATCTGAAAGACTAAAAGAGTCATTTAAGGTTATATGATTTTCGAACTCTCCGACCACCTTGTATGAGGTGGTTTTATTTACATTTAGGAGAATAACTTATGAATAAATTATATACACTTTTTATCATATCATTTATAGTGATAATGGCGTTTTCCGCTAATGCTTTCACTTTGACGGCTCAACAAATTTATAAATATGCAAAATCAAAAAATTACAATGCACTATCTCATTTAAGAAATTACTTGGAAACACAGGATTCTAAGGGCAATACCGCACTCTGCCTAGCTATAATAAACGACGACTATGAAACATATAGTTTACTAAGACAGTATGGAGCAAATTCTCAACCATATTGTTTACAATCCGCAATTACTGCAAGCAGTAGCAGTACATTTTTAGGTATGGGAACGACCGGATGGCTAACCACAGGGGCAATAGTTGCCGGTGGTGTCGGTATTGCTGCCGCTGCCGCTGGTGGCGGAGGTGGCGGAGGTGGCGGAGATGCTTCTTCTTCAGATTCATCATCCTCAAATAATTCTACACCAGCCATTACTTGCGTAAATGGTTCAATTAATAATGGTCAATGCCAATGCAATGATGGTTGGACCGGATTAACTTGTGAACAGGCAAAAGCAGTTCCAAGCGGTTATACATCAACACCTTGTGGTGAAGGATACACACAAGTTGATACATTCTTATCAGGTGCTGAAACATATTATAAGTGTTCTCCTGCAACTTGCGACGGATTTGAATACACCACCTGCCCTAACGGATATGAATCATCAGGCATATGCTTAAGCGGTATGACCACAAAGCATAAATGCGCTCCGGCGGCTTGCTCTGGCTATATAGCAAGTTGTAGCCAAGGTTACCATATCACAACGGATACTTGTTTATCTGGTACTATCATTATGTACAAGTGCGAAATAAACGATTGTTCTGGATATAATTTAACATCTGCTCCGATTCATTGCGCAAGTTCTCAATCGTGCCAAAGCGGAAGTTCCATAAGTTATAAATGTGGCAAGTGTGTTGAAGGTTGGACGGGAAGTGATTGTTCTATAGTAGAAGAAGCTGATGATAATCCACTAATTGGCACAAACAATGACGTAAATAATAGTACAATAGATTTATCAAATTATAAAAACAGAGATGTATATGGAAAAGGTATGACATCTTATAATACGCTAAATGCTGAATCCACAGACGCAGAAGTGGCTGACGCTGTTATTGATATAATTGATTATGGCTCAAACAACAGTGTTTATGGGGTATATGCTGAGAATAATGCCGAAAATGCACGCACTTCTACAACAGGAACCAGTACTGCTACAGGAAAAGCAACAGCTTCGATTCATATTGAAAATAATAGAAATACTTTCGTTTACGGATTGAAAGGGGCAAATGCTTGGAATGCAATAAGTTTAGGCGGACAAACAAACGGAATTATTGACATTGTAAACAACAATAATACGGGAGGAATTGTTTATGGTTTGTATGCAACTAACGCATCTTATAACGCAAATGCGTTCTACAGCTCAGCGGATGGCAAAATTAACATAGAGAATATTGCCGATAATGACGTTTACGGAATATACGGACATAATGTGGCCAATAACGGGTTTGGTAGTAATGGCAAAACGCCAATAGCCGTAGTTAATATTCAAAATAATGGTGATGGAAATGTTTATGGTTTAGTTTCTGAAATTGATGATTATATACAAAATTATACGGGAAGCGGAACTATTTCTAATGTAGGAAATCACAATGCTTATAATAGCTACGCTACAATCAGTATAACCAATACCGGTGACGGTAATGTTTATGGTATGAAATCACAGCAAGATTTGTATAATGCTTATGGAACCTCAACGGGAATAATAAATATTACCAATACCGGTAACGGTAATGTTTATGGTATGAAATCACAGCAAGATTTGTATAATGCTTATGGAACCTCGACTGGAATAATAAATATTACTAATACCGGTGATGGTAATGCTTATGGTATGTTTGCAGACAATCAAGGCAATATACTTTTAAATACCTCATCAGATGACAGTTCTCAACTTGCTGAATCCACTATTGAGCTCTCTAATATCGGAGATGGTTTGACCATCGGTATTTACTCAAAAGATGGTAAGGCGGAAAACTCTGGAACTATTAAAATACATAATCTGAAAAATGGGAGTGCCATAGGCATTTATGCAGATGGTAACACGAAAGCCTATAATTCCGGCAATATTACAATTGACCATAAGAGTTATACAGACAATACGGCGACAGAAAACATCAAAGATGACAAAACATATACTACGCAATCAAAAAAAGGTGGTTTAGCAATCGGTATTTATGGTGCCAAAGATGCAAAAATAAGCAACTCCGGCACGATTGAAATTAACGGAGCCGAGACTGCATATGGTATATATGCAGAATCCGATGCTACGGTGGAAAATTCCGGTATTATTACCATTGATGACGATATAAATCATACCAATAAAATTGTTTTAAACGGCTCTGTTTTGTTTCAAGATGGTAAGTTTATTATACAAAACAGTTACACTAGTACTCCAGCTCAATTAAACTTGGACGATTTTGGTGGAATGGTTGTGGCGTCTGATACTTCGCAATTTATTGTAGAAGGCTCAATTTCTGGTGACTTGGCTATCAACAACAGTGTGATTGAAAATGGTTTTGATACTACTTATTCGGTGAAAGATATGATTCAGGCAGAAGATACCAACGGCTTGAACTTGCTGTCACAATCGGCTTTGTTTGATGCAAAACTTGAAAACAATACCGATGCAGTGATGACCATGAAAGCGTTTAACGATGTGGTTGAAAGCAGCTCTGTAGCAGACTTTTTGCAGAATAACTATGTTTCAAATAACAATGAAGATTTGTTCAAAACATTAAAATCTGCTGGAACCGTAGCTCAGTTAAACAGCAACATTGATGATTTATTAGGCAAAGATATGTTGTCCCGTATGGCTTTTGAAGACTTATCAATGATTCGTGAAGTCAGTTTTGATATGAATAACCATTTGTTTGAAAAAGAAGGTTCATTTGCTTTCGGCGAAAATATATCTCCGTCAAGCTATGATAACAATATCGGATCAGTCGGACGTTATTCATTAAATGGTTATAATAACGGCAAATTGAGCTTTGGTGTCGGCGTTTCCATTACTGATGTTCGCACTAATGACGGCAATAATGATAATCGACGTTTTGACCGCAACTTTATGATGAGTGCACCTATCGGATACAAAACACACGGCTTTGAGTTGATTACAGCTCCGAAACTGGGATATGCCAATGGTACATACGACCGCAATGGATTTAACAATATGCCATACGAAGGTAAAGTTCAAAAACGTTTGTTTGCTTTGATGAATGAGGCTCGTTATCCGGTTAAATTCGGTGGCTTGAAGCTTGTGCCGACGGCTGAGTTTAATATGATCGGCTACAATATCAAAGGTCACGAGGATGAAAAACAGTATAGCTTATGGATTAAGTCGCAAAATCATTATTCGGTTGAGGCAGGATTGGGTTTGCTGGCTGAGAAAGAGTTTAAGCCATATAAAAACCATAAATTCGATCTCAACGGCGGAGTTGCAGTGTATCACGAATTTGCTAATCCGTATGAACTTAATGTGGCAATGAACGGAATGTCAGGTACTTATCGCCTGCAAGATGAAAAACGTAGCGATAATCGTGCGGTGGTTCGTTTCGGTTTTGGTTATGAGCTGGAAGACAATGTTGATATTTCGGCAAGCTGGTTGACCAATATCGACCGCGAATATCGTACAGATGCCAAAATTGACTTGAAATACAGCTTTTAATTACAGGTATTACAAAAGCCTCCGCAAAGGAGGCTTTCTATTACAAATAGTCGGTAATCGGTGTACAATCATTCTTGGTTGTCTGATTAGTGACAATGTAGGCCGACGGAAATTCATTCTTCTTCTTGGCATTGACTTCAACTTTGTCACCGGGCATCAATGTCATCAACTCTTTGCGATTGCGCTTGAGGTTGTCTTCAGTAAAGTGAACCTCCACTACTTTGTTAAAAGTTTCAATCACACTGAAACGAACTTTTTTGTAGGCTTTCAATCGCAAATATGCGCGATTCGTGCCAATGCACACGTGTTCGACGGTGCCATAAATAAAAATATTGTTAACCATACTCTATGGGGTTCGGCTTCAACGATCCCTGCTTTTAAGTTAAACATAATATAATAGTTGAAAGAATTATCACAAAAACATATGCTCTGTTTAACAGCAATTTGTTTAAAATCAAGTAAAAATACCTAAAAATAAAAATTTTTGGTTGATTTATTCAGGCTTAAGTTTTATATTTCCGAATAGTTTATATGAGGGTGTAATGAGCAAGTTTATAAAACTGTTTTACTTTTTAGGTATTGTTTCTTTGTTATGCGTGCGTTCAGCATACGCAAACACTGAAGACGATTCTGCACTTGAGACTTACAATCGTGCAATGTTTAATTTCAATACCGTTGCTGATGATTATTTGGTAAAACCTGTTGCCAAAGGGTATCGGGCAATTACCACTGAGTTTATCCGTGAGCGAGTTCACGATTTTTTTGAAAATCTGAAAGAACCTGCTTCAATGATAAATCACACATTGCAAGGGGATTTTTCCGATTCCGGAAATTCACTTGGGCGCTTTGCTATAAATTCAACCCTCGGTTTGTTAGGAACCTTTGATGTAGCATCAGGCTGGGGACTTACCAAAAACAAAACAGGATTTGATAGAACCTTAGCATCTTGGTGTGTACCTGACGGGCCTTTTATTGTGTTACCACTTTTGGGACCAAGTACCCCACGAGCAACAGTAGGTATGGCAGCAGATACACTTTCGAATCCGACGTATTGGGCTGATTATTATACTCATTTCGGAGATAAATGGGAAGGATACGCCTTTTATTACGGAATCACGGCATTGGGTTTTGTCAGTGTTCGCGAAGAAAATCTGGAACTTTTGGATAACTTAACTGCCAACTCCGTTGATCCGTATGCCACCGTTAAGGCTGCATATATTCAGAATAGATTAAAAATTAAGGCCTGCGCTGCCCCCGATGAAGAACAAACAGAAAACAGTTATGATTTTGATTTTGATGAAGAGTTTGATGAATAATCACTATTTTGGAAAGGACTTTGTAATATGAAAAAAATACTTGCGGTTTTATTTTCGGCTTTTTTGTTGATGACTTCCAATGCCAAAGCTGACATAAATGCCTCAAAGGCAGAAAATTTTATTAAAGATGTTACCAAACAAGGTATTGAAGAACTTATCAATTCTGATGTAAGTGAAGCTGAAAAAAAAGCAAGATTTACTAAATTATTTAATGAAGATTTAGATTTGGATTTTATCGGCAAATTTGTGTTGGGGCGCTATTGGCGCACAGCTACCGAAAAACAACGCAATGAATTTATAGATGTTTATCGCAAACTTAATATCCAAACATGGTCGGAACGCTTTAATGAATTTAGAGGCAAACATTTTGAATTTTTAGGAACAGAAAAAGCTAATTCAAAAGCAAATGATCAAGTTTATGTTAATACTCAAGTTCCTATGCCGGAAGGCGCTCCTGCTTCGGTTAAGTGGAGAGTTAAAGATACCGGAGGCAAAATGAAAATAGTTGATATTATCATTGAAAATGTAAGCTTGGCTATTACGGCTCAAAAAGAGTATACATCTTACATTCAAAAGTCCCCGAACGGAATTGACGGCTTAATAAAAGATTTGAAAGCAAAATTGAAATAGTCGTCATTTATATGTTGAAAACAATGGCAAAGTCTGCTATATTGTTTCATGAATTTTTGCGAGGTGCTTGTTTATATGATTGTTGATGGTAACAACACAAAGCAACGAAATATATTAATCAATAAATGTTTTTACCAAACAACGGTAAAGATTATGCGTTTTTTTGCCGAAAAAGGAAATAATGATTACGCCAATAAAACTATTGAAGCTATGTCAGCATACCACGATATAGTAAACAAGAAAAAGCGTAATAATTTTGACCAAGATTACAACACCGCTTTTGAAACAATTGATACGGCGATTCGTAATGTTGCTAATAAAGTATTCTATATATATGGCACAGAAAGCTACAATAAAGCTTATGATTCGTTTTGTAATTATAACTATGTGCAGACTGTCCGCACTCAACTTCATAAAAAGAATTATTCAAAGTAATCTGTGAATCTTTTGCCGTTATGGTTGCTTATTAAGTATATTTATTTA